>CAJWAH010000140.1 GCA_913020095.1 uncultured Synechococcus sp. | reverse complement strand
CTGGGACTCGGTGCCAGGGCGTGTACTCGTGATGTGTGTCAACCATGTGCTACGATGCGCAGACCAGCTGCCCTGTAGCAAGTCGTTGCTCTCCCGTCCGCTGATGGTGTGCACAGCATGCCACGTGGTTCTCAACAAGCTTCGTTCGGCGCATGACCTGGAATCGGCGAGCGTTTGGCAGTCGCACGGTTGGCGATGCAGTGGCTGCAGCCACCCACTACCCTTCTCCAGACGAGTCTTTCGAAGTGCCACGTTCTACGGACACACCTATCGGTGATGCGCAGGACCCTCGCCAAGCTGCCTACAGCAAGTATCTTCGTACGTCGGGTGGCGGGTTGTTGGCGGTGGTGCTGTTGCTTGGCGCAGCAGCTGCATCACTGGTTCGCCCAAGGCGAAGCCCACGATCGTGGCCGCCATGGTGGTGGTGGTGTAGAGCGAATTGGCAGGCAGCAGCAGGGGTTTGTCCACCAGCAGCGGGATGGCTGCCAGCTCCGCTGGCGCAAAAAACTGCGTTAGGCAGGACTCCAAAAAGGTGATCACCAATAGGCCCCAGTAGCCCCAGCTCAAGCCCAGCCAACTGGGCCCGGGCAGCAGCATGAATGGCACCGCCAGGGTGATCAGGGTGCGCAGCCCGTTGGAGGCCACCATCACGGCCCGTTTGGGCCAGCGGTCAGCCCAAACGCCCGCCAGGCTCCCCAGCAGGATCGCCGGCAGGGTGTTGGCGGCAAAGATGCCAGTGGTGAGCAGGGTGATTAGTTGGGCATCGGGGCCCACGCCGCCATTGCTGAGGCCCGGGTTGCTGCCCATGCCCTGCTGGCGCAGCAAATCGGCTGCCTCTGCCAGAGGGCCTGAGCTGATGTCGGTGGTCTGCGCCCAGTTCTGGGCGATCAGAAACACCATCAACACGATGTAGAACTTGTCGGCCAGCTGGGAAAAGATCTGCCCCAGCCAGAGGAGCCTGAAACCCGGAAGGGCCAGCACGGCCTGGAGACCGCTGCCTTGTTGGGCCTGATCGCTCACCCGTTCTGCCGCTGCGCTGATGCCGGCCAATCCTGCCGCAGCAATGTCAATGCTTTGGGACTGCGTCCGAGATGTTCACGGCACCAGATTTGCAGCAGCTCCTGCAAATGCAGCCACACCCGTTCGGGCCCCATCAGCTCACCATCGCGTTTGCGCGGCAGTTGGGGCCGCAGCAGCCTTTGCAATAGAGCCAGTTCGGAGGCGTTGAGCAGCAGCACCGCACCGCTTTGGCGGCCGCTGCAAAAGCCATCGGCCGGCAGCAGGCTGCAGCGCCACTCCCAGTTGCCAATCGGCGGCACCAAATCACCGCCGCCATTGAGATCGGTGTTCATCGGTAGCCCCAGGCCAGCGAGTTGCAGCAGCTGCACGCCGCCTTGCACGGCGGTGGCCAAGGCCTCCAGCCGTTGCACTTCTGCTGGGGCTGAACGCAACTCCTCCAGCTGCCCGAGCCGGTGCAGCAGCAGGGCCAAGGCGCCGGGGAGGGGTTCGGCCTCGGCGATCAGCAGCCGCGCTAGCTCCAATAGCCATTGGCCGGCAGCCAGCAATTCGAGCTGCTCACCAAGGCGGCTGTAGCTGCGGATCACCTGGGCCTGGCGCAGGCGATCGAGGCTGCGGCCCCGTGCCACCTGGGCCTTGATCAGCGTCAGCGCTCCGGCAGCGGCCAGGCTGCTGCGCGGTTTGCGGGCCCCGCTGGCGGCCAGCTTGAGCAGCCCCTCTTCTTCGGTGAGCAGGAGCAGCAGGCGGTCTTGCTCACCCAGCGGTGTGGTTTTCAGGCAAAGCCCCTCGAGGCTGCGCTCGCGCGGCGGCGTGCTCATTCCCGCTGGGCCTGCACTAGCTCCACGCCCCGGCTGGTGCCCAGCCGCTGGGCCCCTGCTTGCACCAGCTCAATGGCGTGGCCCAGGTCTCGGATGCCACCGGAGGCCTTCACCTTGGCCCGCCCTGCTGCCAGCCCGTGCAATTGCCGCACGATGGCGCTGCTGGCGGGCTGGCCATAGCCGCTGCCGGTTTTCAGAAACGCGACGCCGGCATCGAGGCCCACCTCCACCAGCGTTTGCAGCTGATCGCTGCTGAGTTGATCGGCCTCCAGGATCAATTTGAGCGGAAGGCCCAGCTCCACCACAGCCGCAATTTGATCGTGCAAGGCCGTGAGCTCGCCATCGAGCAGCAGGGCGAAATCCGGCACCAGATCCAGTTCATCGGCGCCAGCCTCCACAGCGGCTTCCGCTTCAGCGCGCTTGATCGAACTGCTGCAGGCGCCAAAGGGAAAGCTCAACACGCTGATCAGGCGAACGCTGCCGCGCTCCCCCAGCCACTGGCGGGCTTGCGGCATCCAGCGCGAGGCCAGGCAGATGCCGGCAAAGCCGTAATGCAGGGCCTGCTGGCAGCCGCGTTCGATTTGCTCACTGCCCAGCCGCGGTTGCAGCAGGGCGTGGTCGATCAGTGGGGCGAGATCGGGGATCTCGGCCGGGTCGAACGCGGCAGGCACGCCATCAGCTGCGGGCTTCGATCACACCGTATCCGCCGTGGTTGCGCTGGTACACCACCTGAAGCTCGCCGTTGTCGGCATTGCGGAAGACGTAGAAGTCATGGTCGATCACCTCCAGCTGGTGAATCGCTTCCTCCACGCTCATCGGTGGCATGGCGAAATACTTCCGCCGCACCACAGGAGCGGGAAGCTCAGCCTGACGGCCTTGCAGGATGTCGCCCTGCAGGGGCATCACCTCGGGCTCGGCCTGGTGATCGCTGTGGTGCCCATGGCCCTGGCGGCGGTCCTTATGGCGTTGCAGCTGGCGGGCCAGCTTGCCGGCCACCAGATCAATGCTGGCGTAGAGGTTCTGGCTGCGTTCCTGGGCGCGGATCACCGTGCCGCTTGCGAACAGGGTGACTTCAGCGGTTTGCTGCGGCACCCGCGGGTTGCGCGCCACCGACAGGTGCACATCGGCTTCCTGCACCATGCCGTTGAAGTGATTCACCGCTCGCGAGAGCTTGGTTTCGGTGTAATCCCGCAACGCGGGCGTGACTTCGAGATTGCGGCCATGGATCAGAAGCTTCATACCGGCACCTCACTGCCATGTGGGTTGAATTCAATGTATTGACGACGGCATGGAACGGGTATTGCCAGAAGCATTCCTTTGTGCTCTCGCCAGGGAAATTTCCCTGGAGCAGGCCTGGCGCTGGCAGCAGCAGTGGCAGCAACGCCTGTTGAGCTCAGGTGGCCCGGAGCTGTTGCTGCTGCTGGAGCACCCCGCTTGCTACACGCTCGGCCGCGGCGCCAGCCTCGAACACCTGCATTTCGATCCTGAGGATCCCCCTGCGCCGCTGCACCGGCTTGATCGCGGTGGTGAAGTCACCCACCACGCTCCTGGCCAATTGGTGGCCTATCCGATTGTTGATCTGCAGCGCCATCAGCCCGATCAGGATGACGATGATGCCGATCACCACCAGCAGTTCGGTACGGTCGCTCTCGGTGCTCTTGGTGCCGAACAGGGCGCCGATCACCGGCAGGCTGTGCAGGAAGGGCAGGCCGCTGGAGCCCTCGCTCTTGTTCTCGCGGATCAGGCCGCCGAGCACCACCACGCGCCCGTCCCTGGCCAGCACCTTGGTCTGGATCTTGCGCTCGCTGGTGACCACGTCCGAGGCGCCGGTGATCACCGAGCCGCCGACGATGACGCTGGAGACTTCCTGCTGGATATCCAGCACCACCGCGTCGCCCTCGTTGATCTGCGGACGGATCTTAAGGGTAATACCCACATCTTCACGCTGAATGGTGTCAAATGCCTGCCCGGAATCCTCCACCGAGCGGCCGACAATAAAAGGCACGTTCTGGCCGACAACGATTTCGGCTTCTTCGTTATCCAGCGTCAGCAGGCTGGGCGTGGACAGGATGTTGCTTGCGGTGTCGCCCTGCAGGGCGTTGACCAGCAGGGCAATCTGGGTGCTGCCAATGCTGCCGATACCGCCCAGGCTAATGCCGTTGCCGAGCGACGGCGGGGTGCTCACGTCCCCTTCCAGGAAGGCGTTCACACCGGCGGCAAGGTCAACGATGCCGTTGCCATTGCGGTTGAAGTTGATGATACCGACGCCCGAATCCTCGCTGCCGATGCCCCACTGCACGCCCAGCTCCTTGGCGCGGTCATAGGACACCTCGGCAATCACCGCCTCAACCAGCACCTGAGCGCGGCGGATATCCAGCTGGCGAATAATCGAGGACAACTCGCGCGATAGCTCCGCCGGGCCATAGATCACGACCGAGTTGGTGCTCTCGTGGGCTTCGATACGTACCCGGTTCTGCTCGGCCAGGTTGGTGCCGCCACTGGTGCTGGAGGAGCTCATGGAGGGTCCTGAAGTGTCGGTGTTCGCCCTCTGCGATGGGGAGCGGATGGTG
>CAJWAH010000139.1 GCA_913020095.1 uncultured Synechococcus sp. | reverse complement strand
AACAGAACTCGAGCGCTGGCAGCCGCAGCGGCTGCTCACAGCTGATGTGCCCTTGGCCAACCTTCCCCCGGCTTTGGGGGTGGATCGTGCCCTGGCGGCTTGGGGCGCTTGGCAGCAGCAGCGCCAACCCGTGTTGGTGGCTGATGCCGGCACGGCTTTAAGCCTGACCTTGGTGGATGCCGCCGGGTGTTTCTTGGGGGGGCGGCTGATGGCGGGCGGGCGCTTGCAGTTGCAGGCGCTGCATCAGGGCACCGCCGATCTCCCCACGCTGAAGCATCTGGAGACGGCAGATCCGATCTGGGCCACGCACACCGCGGAGGCCATGGCCAGTGGTGTGGCGCGGGGGCTGGCCGCGGCGATTGCTTTGGCCTTTCACGACAGACCCCAGCCGCAGTGGCCGTGGCAGCTGTGGCTCACCGGTGGTGATGCCCCCGTTTTGATGCCATTACTGCAGGACCAAGGCCTGCAGCCTCACCACGATGAAGGCCTGGCCTTAGCGGCCTTGGTGGCGCTTAGCCGGCCAGCTCAAGATCCTTGAGGATGTCATCGGCCATGGTGGCGGCTTTCACCTTTTTGTAGATCTTCTCGAGCTTGCCGTCGGCATCGATCACAAAGGTGTGGCGCATCATGCCCATGTATTCGCGGCCCATGAACTTTTTGAGTCCATAGCTCTCGTAGGACTCGGCCACCGGGCAGGGCTCGCTGTCGCTGAGCAGGGTGAAGGGCAGGGTGTACTTATCGATGAACTTGGCGTGGCTTTTGGCGTTGTCTTTGCTGATGCCCAACACCTTGATGCCATGGCTTTTGAAGCTGTCCCACTGATCGCGGAAGTTGCAGGCTTCCTTGGTGCAGCCGGGGGTGTCGTCCTTGGGATAGAAGTAGATCACCACCCGCTGACCGCGCAGATCTTTGAGAGCAACGGGTTGGCCGTCCTGATCTGGGAGCGTGAAATCAGGTGCGGGGTCACCGATTTGAAGGGCCATGGCTGCAATGCAATCGGGGAGCGAGCCTAAGCAGCCGCAGCTCTGGTGCGGCCCCCTGCCGGGCTGCTCTGCCGATCCGTTCTTGCCGCTGCTCAGTGCCCAAGAGCTGACCTGGGGGAAGGCACTACCGCACCGCCGGCGCCTGATCTTTTGGCAAACCCGCGCTGTGGTGCGCCAGCAGCTTGCTGCTTGGCTGGGCTGCGCTCCAGAGGCTGTGCCGTTGCGGGCACCACCGGCCCGCTATCCCGAGCTCGCCGCTGGCTGGGGCTACGTGAGTTGGAGCCATAGCGGCGAGCAACTGCTTTTGGGTTGGTCGCCTCAGCCTTTGGGGGTGGATCTTGAACCGGCTGATCGCCCGATTCGAGCCGAATCGTTGTGGCGGCGTCTTTGCCCTGGGGAGCCCCCGCCTGCTGCCTTGGCTGATGCGGTGTTGCAGCGCTGGGTGGCGCTGGAGGCGCTGATCAAACGCCGCCGCAGCAGCGTTGCCGTGGAACTGGGGCGCTGGTCATGGCAATTGGAACAAGGCCGAGCTGTGCATCGCGGTGACCAGCACAACGTCGATGTTGTGGCCCAGCGCCATCACCTGCAGCAGCGCAGCTGGTGGCTTGGCTGGAGTGGTGGAGAGATGCCCGCTGTAGGGCCTGAGGAAGGCGGCTAAGGTCCGCCCATGGCTCAATCCCTACGGCTCAGCATGATCGTGCTGCTCACCCTGCTTGGGGTGTGCGGCCTGGTGCGTTTGCCATTGATGCCGCCGTTGTTGGCCCGCTCGGGTTCCGATACGCAGCTCTCCGATCTCGAAGCCCAGGAAGCGTTGTTGGAAGCTCGGCAAGAGGCGGCCTCACAGATGACGCGATTTGTGGGCGGGCAGATCACGCGCCACTACTGGGGCGGTTTCACTCCTTATTTGGATGTCTTGGGGGTGGAGATCCCTGAGACGATGCAATCAACCCTCACGGTGAGTGATGACCGGGCCCGCTTGGTGCTCGATCCCAAGCGGGTGAATGAGCGTTATGTCGCTGAGGTGGTGCGCGCCGGAACGCGCGCGCGGGGTGTGGTGTGCCGCGGCCAAGGGGAGCCCGGTGAGTTTGTGTTGCGCGGCCGACGTCTCGATTGTCCGGAGGGTTGGCTTGTGATTAACGACCCCCTATTGACGTCGCCTGGAGAACAACAACCCGAGCCGATTAATTAAAACAATCAGGGACTCGCCAATCTTGTTGGCGGTTTTTTACCCCGTGGCTAAGTTTTTGAGTGACGTGTCCGCCTCGCTCTCATGCTGAAGCGCATCTCTGCTGGCCTCGCTGCCGGCGCTGCCCTTTCTTCCCTGGCTGTTCTTCCCGTTCAGGCAGAAATCAACACCCGCTCCACTGTTCGTTGGAACAGCGGTGGCGCCGTGTACACCACCAAGCTCGCTGACTTCCAGGAGTTCCTCGAGTCTGACGGTGAAATCACCTACAGCACCAACCGTGCCCTGGCCTCCGGTGTCAACAACTCCGGCTGGACCGCTGAAGAGATCGCTAAGGGTCTCTCCAAGCAGTACAAGGTCAACGTTGTCTACGTTGCCCGCTTCCTGTACTCCAAGAAGGGCTACAAGTTCCTCGAGAACCAAACCAAGAGCTACTTCCCCTACTGGGGCATGAAGAAGACCGCCGTTCAGGCTCTTCGCTCTGCCATCGTCCTCGACTCCGTCGACGGCAAGCTGTCCTCTGCCGGCATCATGAAGATGCTGCCCGTGGACATGCGCCTGGCTGACACCTGCGGCACTTTCGATGGTGCTCAGAACGTCTGCGCCAAGGGCAAGTGCCAAGGCGACCAGCAGTGCACCTCCCTGCTGTCCTGGTATGTGTTCCTGCCCGCTTGCGTGCAGGCCAACCAGATCAAGGACAAGATTGCCACCCGCCCTGTGCGCGGCCTCTGGTGATCAGCTGATCAACCGCAAGGTTTGTCTCCAAACCCCCGCCATTGGCGGGGGTTTTTTCATGGCTTAGCGCCGTGCCACCAGGTGTTGATGGCTGATGGTTTGGCGCAGCTTGGTGCCAATGCGCTTTTGATAGCTCGTCTTCAGAGCCTTGATGGCTTGATCGCTATGTTGTTCTTCCATGGCCTGCCGGTAGGTGGCTTGCTTGGAGAACCAGCGCGTGATCAGGCCTGAATCCACCTGCAGGCTGACCTGATCAGTCCACTGCTCTTGGGTCACGCTCCAGTTCGCAGCAGTTAAAAGCTGCTGCAGCTGTTCGAGTGGTTGGCGTTTCGCCAGCCAGCGCTGCTCGGCTTCAATCAGGGGGGCGTGGTCTGCATTCAGCAATTCAGCAGGCCCCGCTTGCGGCTGGCTGCTCATCAGGTGCACTTCAGCCCCGGCATGGAGCAGGGTCTCTAGTTGCTTCACCCAATCTTTTAGGGCCTGCTGATTGGCGCCTTGCAGCAGGTTGCGGCCAATCAGCAGTTCAAACCGCTGCTCCCCTAAGCCCTCAACGGCATGGGCTGGTGCTTCGATCAGAGCCGGTTGCTGCAACGGGTCCAGCACTTGCAGCTGGGCCTTGATGCGCGCCAGGTCAGCGCTGCTCTCAAGCTGAAGGGTGACGCTGCCTTCAGGTGTTCCGCTCAGGGCGGGTAAGGCCCACAGCAGGCTGCGGCTGCCCATCACCAGAACGTTGTGGTGCCGCTGCAAAGCGATGGAATTCCAGAAGCGTTGCTGCAGCCTCACCAGCCGTCCTTCTTCGAGGGCGAGCTGGCGTTGCAGCCAGCGTTCCACCGCTGGGTCGTCGGGGCCACTGCTGAGTGGTTCTCCCTGTTGGCTGTCCCATTCCACGGCCGCAGCGAGCTGGGCGGCCCGATGCGTCAGCAGTTGTTGGCGGCGCTCCCCTTCCCAGCCCAGGGCCCCAGGTTGATAAAACACCTGCCCCTGCAGGGCATTGGGGAGGTATTGCTGCGCCACCCAGTGGTCGGCATAGGCGTGCGGGTAGCGATACCCCACGCCATCGCCGAAGGCTGAGCCATCACGGTTGGCATCGCGCAGATGCTTGGGAATCTGCTGCGCTTTTTCCTGGCGCAGCTGCTTGACGGCATCAAAAAATCCCAGGGCGCTGTTGCTTTTGCTGGCACCGGCGAGATACAGAGTCGCTTGCACCAATGGATAAAGCCCTTCCGGTAGGCCAATCCGATCAAACGCTGCAGCGCAGGCCTCCACCACAACGATCCCCTGGGGATCAGCCAGGCCGATATCTTCCCCAGCTGAAATCAGCAGGCGCCGGAAGATGAAACGGGGATCTTCCCCGGCTTCCACCATGCGTGCCAGCCAAAACAGCGCGGCATCGGGATCACTGCCGCGAATCGATTTGATGAAGGCGCTGATGGTGTCGAAATGGGCATCCCCCTGCTTGTCGTAGAGAACGGCTTGTTGTTGGATCGACTCCTCAGCCACCGCCAAGGTGATCTGAATC
>CAJWAH010000138.1 GCA_913020095.1 uncultured Synechococcus sp. | reverse complement strand
CGGCGGCGGCAAGCCGGTTGCAGGCAAATTCGCGCTGCGCCTTGGAAATGGTGATACCGGTAACATGCGCGCCGCGCTCTTCTACGGCGTATTTAGCAAATCCGCCCCAACCGCAACCAATTTCGAGGACATGATCCCCCGGCTGGATATCGGCAAGATCGGCAAGCCGGCGATATTTGTTGGTTTGTGCGGTCGACAGATCGTCGCTGTCCGTCTCATAGACAGCCGATGAATAGGTCATCGTGCCATCCAGCCACGCCGCATAGAAATCATTCCCGAGATCATAGTGATAGGCGATGTTGCGCGCTGACCCGTCGCGGGTGTTGCTGCGCAACTGATGATACAGTTTCAGGCCCTGACGCCGCCAGAAACTGGCCTCCAAATGCGCGTCGACATCCTTGCTGTGAAGAACGCTCAATTCGATCAGGGCGGGCATGTCATCGCTTTCCAAAGACCCGTCCATGACCGCTTCGCAGAACCCCATCTTGCCGTCACGGAAGATGCGCAATATGGCAGAGTGGGTGTTGATTTTCAGATCTGCATGCGGCCCCTGCTTCTGCCCCTTAAAAACGCGGACCGCTCCGTCGGGCAGGGTCACGGTTAGTTGGCCAAATTCGAGCCGTGAAAAAATTGAAAGCAAAAAGTTGAGTTTTCTGCGGTCCCAGAACCCAGCCATTGAATGTCCCTACCTTCCAGTCGACTCGCGTGCCCGCGACCATGGCTGCGGTGGCGCGGGACGCCGGAAAAAAGGTACCCGTTTCAACCAGAGGCGCAACGCCTCGACATGAATAGATACCAGAGGCCGAAGCGGGAATTGACCCGTAGCCAACACAGCTCTGATCACTGTCCTGAAAGTAAGCCTTTCCGCAACCCCGCGCAACGTCGCAGTCAGTTTTGCGTTGCCATTCATTGAATAACGCATCAGGACCCTGATTTTGGCGTTGTCTTTTACTTTGACGCGCAACCGGTATTCACCCTCGACCGGGAAAAAGGGGGACACATGCAGGAGTTTTTGTGCCTGCAGCGTTGTGTCGCCGGCAGCTGTGCCCACGCCGGCCCGACCCACATAACTGTGCATGTCGCCAAATGTGTTGCGCACCTCATAGATGTACATCAGATCACGGCCCCTGTCGTCTCTCAGCAGATAAATTGATACCGGGTTGAAGGCGACGCCCAAAATGCGCGGAAACGTCAGCAGCAATCGGCGCAGCTTGCGCAGGCAGCATGACTGCCTGGGGCGCTGGCATGTTGCGCCTGACTTCCAAGCGGAAGTCGTCACCTTCGAGCTTGAGCTCTTGAATATCGCTGCTGGACAGAAATTCGAGCAGCTCGCGCAGGGCCTGTTGGTCCATTTGCATGATCCTCAGGACTCCCGGCCCAGATAGCTGTCAGAGCGGGTGTCGATCTTGATCTTCTCGCCAATGGAGATGAACAAGGGCACCATCACTTGCGCGCCAGTCTCAACGATGGCTGGCTTGGTGCCACCAGTGGCTGTATCACCTTTCACACCGGGATCGGTTTCGGTGACTTCCAAGACCACGGAATTCGGCAGCTCAACCTCAATGGGGTTGTCCTTCCAGGACACCACGTTCACCTCCATGCCTTCTTTGAGGTACTTGCGGCCTTCACCGATCTGCTTGGCCGTCAGGCGGGTTTCCTCATAGGTGGCCATGTCCATAAAGACAAAGTCCTCACCCTCCATGTAGGTGTGCTGCAGGGTGGACTTCTCCAGCAGCGCTGAGGCAACCATCTCGCCAGCGCGGAAGGTTTTTTCAACAACGTTGCCGCTCTGGGCTGATTTCAGCTTGGTTCTGACAAAGGCCGAGCCCTTGCCTGGCTTGACGTGGAGAAACTCGACCACACGCCACACCTGACCATCCAGCTCAATCGTGGTGCCAGTGCGGAAGTCGTTGCTGGAGATCATTCCCGGCGAATGGATTGAGGCGGATTGTACGGTGGTCGCCGCTACTGAACGGGCAGCCGTGGCTCGCGCTCTGATCCCGCAGTTGCTGGCTTTGATCCTGAGCTTTGGACTGGCTCTGTTGTCGCCAGCAACCGCTTTGGCCGCCTTGCCCCCGGGGAATGCGGTCACTGATCCAGCAGCCATCCTGCGCGACTCCCTGCCCGTTGATCAGGCCGATCTCAGGGACCTTCAGCACCGGCTGGAAGGCACCAGCGATGACCTCAGGGCCCGGCGCTGGAACAGCATCAAGACCAGCTGCGAACGCACCCAGCGGCAGTTCAGCCTCAAACGCGGCGCCATCTTTGAGGCCGTTCCGAGCGAGCGGCAGCCCCAAGCCGAGCAACTGCTCAGCCAACTCGACACCAATCTTGAAGAGCTCTGCGCCAGCAGCGAGCTGCAAGAGCGGGATGGATTCCTCGAGCAGCGCCGCCTGACCCTGGCCGATATCGGCGCCTTGGAGGAGTTGTTTATTGGGGACTTCCCTTACGCCATCCCCTCGGAATTCGATGACCTCCCGAGGCTGTTGGGGCGCGCCACGGTGGAGATTCGCACCAGCCAAGGCGATCTCACCGCCGTCATCGACGGCTACAGCGCACCACTGACCGGTGGAGCCTTTGTTGATCTGGTGCAACGGGGCTTCTATGACGGCTTGCCCTTCTCACGGGCCGAAGACTTCTACGTGCTGCAAAGCGGCAATCCCAAGGGAGACGCCGAAGGCTTCATCGATCCGAAAACCAAGCAAGAACGCCACGTTCCCCTCGAGATCCTGGTGCCGGGGGATGCCTCACCGATCTACAACATGACGTTTGAGGATCTCGGCCTGTTCAAAGCCACGCCGGTGTTGCCCTTTGCCACCTTGGGCACCCTGGGCTGGGCCCACTCCGATAAGGCCTTGGACGATGGTTCATCCCAGTTCTTCTTCTTCCTCTACGAAGCCGAGCTCACCCCGGCTGGCCTGAACCTGGTGGATGGCCGCAATGCAGCCTTTGGCTATGTGGTGGAGGGATCCGAGGTGCTCAAGGAGATGACCATGGACGACACAATCATCAGCGCCAAGGTGATCAGCGGAGCTGACAACCTCAAGAGCCATGCCTGAGGGGCTGACCCTCAGCCAAATCGGTGAACGGGACCTGATCAGGCGGCTAGCGGCCTACGCCAGAGCCGATCAGTGGAGCGACGATGCCGCCCTGCTGCCTGAGATCAGCCCAGAGCGCTGGGTGATCAGCAGCGACACCCTGGTGGAGGGGGTGCACTTCTCAGCCAAGACCACACCGGCATCAGCCGCAGGGTGGCGCGCTGCTGCGGCCAACCTCTCCGACTTGGCGGCCATGGGATGCCGCCGCTGTGAAGGAATCACCGTGGCACTCAGTGCACCTGGAGACACTCAGGTGCACTGGATTGAGCAGGCCTATGGGGGAATGCAGGAGCTGCTGCTGCGCCACAAAGGCCATCTGCTGGGAGGTGATTGCAGCAGCGGTGAACAACTGGTGCTGGCGATCACAGCGGTGGGACCGGTCCATCCCGATCAACTGATCCAACGGGGAGCCGGCAAGCCCGGGGATTGGCTGATCAGCACCGGAGCTCACGGCCGCAGTGCCCTGGGCTTGCAACTGCTACTCGGGGAAGCCGCTTGGGCCGGCACCCTCGCCAACGAGCAACGGCAAACGGCCATCCGCTGCCATCAACGCCCGCAACCGCGCTTTGATGCCGTGGCGGCGTTGCATGCCAGCCGCCCAGCAGGGCAACCGTGGCGCGTGGGCGGCACCGACAGCAGCGATGGCCTGCGCCGCAGCCTGGAACTCTTGGGCAGCGCCTGCGGCTACCGGCCTGAACTCAACCGCAGCGCTCTGCCAGAGCCAACCGATCCGTTCTGGAGCCTCTGCCTCGATGGCGGCGAAGACTTTGAACTGGTGCTGGCCTTAGCGCCGAGCTGGGCTGAGGCCCTGTTGCGCCAGTTACCCGGCAGCCAACACCTGGGCCAACTCGGTGAGGCTGCTGGCGAGCCCTGTTGGGCTGACAGCAAAAACCCCCTGCCCGAAGGCAGAGGGTTTGAACACTTCAACTGAGTTGGAAGCCTTGGATCAGGCAGCCCAACGCTGGGCAACGATCTCGGCCAGGTCAACCACGCGCTGGCTGTAGCCCCACTCGTTGTCGTACCAGGAGAGGATCTTCACCTGGTCACCGCCCATCACCTTGGTGAGCTCGGCATCAACGATGGTGGAGTCATCGGTGCCAGCCAGGTCAGAGGAGACCAGAGGCAGGGTGGAGTACTTGATGATGCCTTTGTAAGCACCCTCAGAGGCTGCCTTCAACACGGCATTGACCTCGTCGCGCGAGGTGTTCTTGCTGACGTTGAACACCATGTCCACCAACGACACGTTGGGGGTGGGAACACGCAGGGCCAGGCCATCAAGCTTGCCCTTCACCTCGGGGTAAACCAAAGCCACAGCCTTGGCAGCACCGGTGG
>CAJWAH010000137.1 GCA_913020095.1 uncultured Synechococcus sp. | reverse complement strand
CGCGCAGCCCGGAGTCACTGAAGAGCAAGTGCTGGCCTTGTGGGCTGAGCCAAGCGCCGATCCCACCACACCTCCACCCCACAGCACCGGTGCTGCCGTGGATCTCACCTTGGCCACCCCCGATGGCGTGCCCCTGGAGATGGGCGGTGAGATCGATGCGGTGGGAGCCATTGGCCATCCCGATCACTTCGCTGATGCCGAGCCAGCTTCCGCCGAGGCGATCTTCCACCAGCGGCGCTGCCTATTGCATCGCGCCATGACATCGGCTGGCTTTGTTCGGCACCCCAAGGAGTGGTGGCATTTCAGCTGGGGCGATCAGCTCTGGGCGTGGAGCAGCGGGGCCCCTTGCGCCCATTACGGCCGCAGCCCTCAGGCTTGAAGCGCTGCCTCGAGTTGATCGCCGAGTGAATGGCAGTAGTCGCCGAAGCTTTGCTTGGGAGCCTGCTCTTGCCACTGGATGAGCAGCGGGCGCAGGGTGGATTCCATCTCGGCCAGCGGCATTTTTTGCAGCACCGGCCGTGCCAGGCGGGTTAATCCAGGACTGCCGCCAAGCCAGAGCTGGTATTGCTCCACCCCACTGCCCACCATGGCGAGTTCAGCCATGTAGGGACGGGCGCAGCCATTGGGGCAGCCGGTCATGCGCACCAGGATCGGTGAGTCGATCTTGAGTTCATCCAGCAGTGTTTCCAGGCGAGCCAACACATGGGGAAGGATGCGCTCGGATTCGGTAACCGCCAATCCGCACGTGGGTAGCGCGGGGCAAGCGATGGCGTGGCGGCTGAGCAGGGAGGTGCTGGATGGATCAGCCCAGCCCATGGCTTCGAGTTGCGCGCTGATCTCCTGCTTTTGGTTCTTGGCGATGTTGCAGAGCAACAGGTCCTGATTGGGTGTGAGGCGGATCTCGGGTTTGTAGGTCTCCACCAACTGGCGCATTTGCGCTTTGAGCTCACCTTCCAGGCGGCCGCAGAGCAGGGGCAGGCCCACAAACCACAGCCCATCACCCTGCTGATGCCAGCCGAGGTAATCCAGCAGCTCGGGGGTTTGTTCTGTCCGGGCTGGCTTGATCTCACCGGTGAAATAACGGCTGATCTCCTGGCGGAACCAGTCAATGCCGTTGTCATGCAGCAGATATTTCATGCGGGCGTGACGTCGCACCTTGCGATCGCCATGGTCACGCTGCAGCGCCACCACCGCTTGCACCAACGGCAGCACCTCGGTGCCTTTGATGTAGCCGAGGCAATCGGCTGTGCGGGCAAAGGTTTCTTCTTTGTTGTGGGTGCGGCCCATCCCGCCACCGACGTAGACGTTGCAACCGCGTAGCCGCCCACCCATGTCGGTGAAGGCCACCAAGCCCACGTCTTGGGTTAGCAGATCAACGGAGTTATCCCCCGGAACCGTGACAGCCACCTTGAATTTGCGCGGCATGAAGGTTTCGCCGTAGAGCGGCTCATCGCTGTTGCCGCTGAACACCTCACCCTGTTGCTGTTGCTTTTTGATCCGGCTGGCCAGCACGGACGGGCGAATTTTGTAGCGCTTCTCGCCATCCACCCAGAGCTCCAGATACACGCCAGCAGCGGCTTTGGGTGCCAGCAGATCGGCAATGTCATCGGCCAGACGCCGGGCCACGGGGTAGCCGTGCTGCTGGAAAGGCGCCGCCGGTGCCATCACATTGCGGTTGATATCACCGCAGGCCGCCAGGGTGGAGCCCATGTTGCGCACGATCGTGCCCACCACGGTGCGCAGATCGTCTTTGGGGATGCCGTGCAGTTGGAAGGCCTGGCGCGTTGTGGCCCGGATGCTGCCGTTGCCGTATTGATTGGAGAGATCGTCGAGCGCTAAATAAAGCTGGGCTGGGATGCGTCCTCCCGGGCTGCGCAAGCGCAGCATCATTCCCCAATCTTTGGATTCGCCTTTGCGCCGGTTGTCGCGGTTGTCCTGTTGATAGCTGCCGTGAAACTTGAGGATCTGAACCGCATCGTCGGTGAAATACGGCAGATCGTTTTCCAGCTCGGTGGCTAGAGGTTCGCGCAAATAGCCGCTATCGACCTTGAGCTGTTCGAACTTGCTGCGCTCAGTCGTTTTCTTCCCTTCGGGCGCAATCGTCACGATTGATGCAGCAGCGGCGGACAGAGATGCTTCGACCCTAGGCAATGGAGGGGTTCGGCGGATTCATAAAGTCACAACCTGCTCGTAAAGCTTCTGTGGCCAGCTTCCTGCTCGAAATCGGCACCGAGGAATTGCCCGCTGATTTCGCCGCTCAGGTGTTGGCTCAGCTGGAGCCAATGGTGCGCCGTGATCTCAGTGAGCAGCGCCTGGCCTGTGAGGGGCTCAGCTGCACCAGCACACCGCGCCGGATCGCTGTTTGCATCGATGGTTTGGCGCCATCAGCCAGCGACCTTCAAGAAGAGCGCAAAGGGCCACCTGCTGCCCAAGCCTTCCAAGACGGTGTGCCCACCAAGGCGGCGATTGGCTTTGCCCAGCGCTGCGGACTCAAGCCTGAAGAGCTGGACATCCGCGAGACCCCTAAAGGGCCCTTCGTGTTTGCCTCTGTGCTGGAAAAAGGCCGCGAGGCCTCCGATCTGCTCGCTGAGCTCATCCCGGGCTGGATTGCGGCGCTGCAAGGCCGCCGCTTCATGCGTTGGGGAGCTGGCGAGCGTCGCTTTTCACGGCCGATTCGCTGGATGGTGGCCCTGCTGGATGAGCAGGTGGTGGAGCTCAGCTTGGAGGGCAGCGATCCGCCTGTGCAGTCTGGGCGCACCAGTTCTGGCCACCGCTTGGTGGCAGCAGAGGTCTCAATTCCAGCTGCCTCGGCCTATGGCGACTGTTTAGCCAGTGCCGGTGTGATGGTGGACCGCCAAAAGCGCCGCCAGCTGATCGCTGAAGCCATTGAGGCTGGGGCCAGCAAGCGGGATGCTCGCGCTGATCTCCCCGATGAGCTGCTGGAGGAACTCACCGATCTGGTGGAGCGTCCCAGCTTGATTGAGGGTTCCATTGACGATGGATCCTTGGATCTTCCTGCTGAGGTGCTCAGCACCGTGATGCGCAGCCATCAGCGTTATGTGCCGCTTTATCGCCGTAGCGCTGAGGTGGATCCGCTCAGCCTGCAGGCACGCGGTTGCTTGCTGCCCCAATTCCTCTGCATTGGCAATGGCCTCGATGGCGCTCAAGACTCCATCCGCCGCGGCAATGAGCGGGTGCTGAAGGCGCGACTGGCTGATGCGGCCTTCTTCTTGGATGCCGATCGCGCTGTGGCTAGTGAGCAACGGCGCGCTCAATTGAGCCGGGTCACCTTTGCTGAAGGGCTGGGCAGCTTGCTGGACCGTTGTGAGCGCCTGGAGTGGCTGGCTCAAACCTTGGGCCGCTCTCTGGCCCTTGATGCTGCAGCGCAAGCCGATGCCTGCCGCGCCGCCCACCTCTGCAAACACGATCTGGTGAGCCAGATGGTGGGTGAGTTCCCCGAACTGCAGGGTTTGATGGGGGGCAAATACCTGCTGGCTGAAGGTGAGCCAGCGCCGGTGGCCTTGGCGGTGCAAGAGCACTACTTGCCCCGGGGCGCTGATGACGTATTGCCCAGCTCTGATGCCGGAGCTGTGGTGGCTCTGGCGGAACGCTTGGAGCTCTTGCTCAGCATCTTTGCCAAAGGTCAGCGGCCCACCGGCTCCTCAGATCCCTATGCGCTGCGCCGCGCCGGCAATGGCGTCTTGCAGATCCTCTGGGAGCGTCAGTGGCGCCTTGATTTGCAGGATCTGTTGCAGCAGGCCTGCGCCCATTGGGCTGAGCTCTTGCCTGGTTTTGCGATTGATGCCTCCGAGCTGCAGGCCGATTTGCTGGAGTTCCTGCGCCAGCGCCTGATCAGCCAACTGGAAGAGCAGGGGGAAGCCGTGGATTTGGTGCAGGCCGTGACGCCCCAGAGCGCCAATCAGCGCCTGCTGCGCGATCCACTCGATGCGCTCGATCGGCTGCGCCTGCTGGAGCAATTGCGCTCAGCTGGGGAGCTGGCTCCGGTGCAAGCGGTGGTGCAACGGGCTGTTCGCCTGGCTGAAAAAGGCGATTTGGCAGCTGATGTGCTCAGCAGCACTGGGGTGGTGGATGCATCGCTGTTCGAGCAACCCAGCGAAGCCGCCATGCTCAAAGTTGTCGATCAACTCTCCGGGATCGTTGGCCAGCAGGGGGCTGATCGTTATTCGAAGCTGTGTGAGGCCCTGGCCGCCAGTAGCAGCACCCTCGCGGCCTTCTTTGATGGCGACACCAGCGTGATGGTGATGGCTGATGACATGGCCATCCGCCGCAACCGCCTGAACCTGCTTGCCGTGTTGGGCAACCAGGCGGCGGTGTTGGCTGATTTCGCCGCGATTAGCGGCTGAGCACCACGTCGCGCTCTTCGCTTGGGGCTTGGGCTTCAGCTGGGGAGTCCGCTTTGGCTTTGGCTTGTGCA
>CAJWAH010000136.1 GCA_913020095.1 uncultured Synechococcus sp. | reverse complement strand
TTAAGGCCGTCAATTCCTTCGCCGGCGGTGCCGACCACAGCATCAGCAGCCGGGCCGACTCGAGCCGTGGAAGCTCCAGCGCATGCAGGCCCGGTTGAACCTTCAGCCCTGGCTGCTGTGGATCGATCCCAGTGCTGCCTGGGAGCTCGGCGAAGGGGCTGGCCTCGAGCAGTTGCTGAACATGGCCCAGGTCAAAACCACCACTGAGGCTCACAGCACAGGACTGCGCGCGGTAATGACGCTGTTGAAAGGCCAACATCTGCTGAGGTGTTTGCTGCAGCAATTGCTCGCGAACTCCCAGGATTGGCCTGCCATAGGCATGCTCACCGCAGGCCAAGGCCAAGAGCTGCTGGAAGGCTTGCTCCTCGGGTTGATCTTCGCTTTGGGCCAACTCCTCGAGCACCACCTGGCGTTCGAGGACAAAATCCTCAGCCCTGATTTCGGGCTGCAGCACCAATTGCGGCAACAACTCACAGGCCAAAGGCAAGGCCTCTTTGGGCATCAACACGTGATAGTGGACGTCATCAAAGCCGGTGGCGGCATTGCTGATTCCGCCACTGGCTTCCACCTGCCAATCAAAGGCTCCAGCCGGGAGTTGTTCATTGCCTTTGAACACCATGTGTTCCAGGAAATGGGCCATGCCGTGCTCCTGGTGCTGTTCAACGGCACTGCCAGCGCGGCACCAGAACTGAAGACAGGCCACGGGCGAATCGAGCACCGGCAGCAGGGTCAACGGCAGACCGTTGCTGAGCGCGGTGGTGTGTGGGGTGCTGTAGCCAAGCCCTGCGGGCTGATCCAACGCATCAAGGCAGCGGATGTCCTCACTATGGCGATCCCGCCTTGGGTCTGCGCCATCTAGGGTGTTGGGCTGCTCCGTTGGCCGCCTGCTTGCGCGCTTTTCATCCCCTGATCCCGGTCATCGCCTCGGGCCTCAGGGGAGCCTGGCAGGAGCTGGTGGAACTGCAGACCTTGGCCTTGCCAGCCGGCTTGGCGGAGATCCGTGGTGAGCTCGAAGGCGATGCCATGGCCATCGATAACCAGCTGATGTGTTGCCCTGGGCTGCGCAAGATGCACCTGGAAACGGCCCAGGTGGGAGCTCGGTTGGACATCCTCCATTGCGTGCTGTTTCCTGACCCTCGCTACAACCTGCCGTTGTTTGGCGCCGATGTGGTGGCTGGTCCTGCTGGGGTGTCAGCGGCGATTGTTGATCTCTCTCCCACTGGGGAGTGCTTGCAGCCTGATCTGATTGAGGCGTTGGAGGCCTTGCCACAGCGTCCCTACAGCGAGCGCCGGGAGGTGCCCGCTTGGGGCTCGATCTTCTCGAAACAGGTCTTGTTCGCCCGTCTCACCACTGCCGAAGAAGAGCGTTGGTTCGAAGCTGATCTGCTGGCCTTCCATCGCATTTTTTTGCAGGCGGTGAGCGCAGCAACGCCAGAACCAGCCAGCAGTGATGCTGTGCAACAGCGCTGGAAGAAACAGCAGCATTACTGCGCTCAACAACGCCGCAACGACAAGACCAGGCGCGTTCTCGAAGTGGCCTTCGATCCACAGTGGGCTGATAACTACATCCAGAATCTGCTCTTCGACGACCCACCAGCCCCCTGCGATCCGTGACCTTGGTGCCTCCCATCAGCGGTCGTCGTGGCTTGGTGCTCCTTTCGGCGCTGTTGGGAACCGTCGCTGTTGTGGCGGTGTGGAGCTGGCGCTCGCGCCCACAGCCCGAGCCGATGGCCGCTCCGATCAGCGTCGAGTCGCCGCAACCCCTTGGTGTCTCTGCCCTTGGCCGGTTGAATCCAGCTGGCAATGTGCGCCGGCTGGATGCCCCCTCCGGTGCGATGGGGGCATCGCCGCGGGTTGAAACCTTGCTGGTGGAGGAGGGTGATCGCGTCGAGGCGGGCCAGGTTCTGGCTCAATTCGACACCTACCCCGACCAGCTGGCTGACTTCGAGGTGGCCAAAGCCACGATTGCATCGCTGGAGCAACGCCAAGCGCTGTTGCAGCGCGAGGTGCAGCGTTATGAACGGCTGCTGCGTAGCGGCGCGATTTCAGCGGAAACGCTGGACGTTCGCAAAATCAAGTTGCTCACCGTGCAGCAGGAGCTTCGCAAGGCCAAAGCTGAGTTGCAGCGCCAGCGCATCAAGTTGCCCGATGGCGAGCTGGTGGCCCCCTTCAGTGGCACGGTGCTGGAAATTTTTGCTCGCCCCGGTGAGCGTCCCGGCTCCGATGGCGTGCTGTCCATCGGCCGCAGCGATCAGATGGAAGCGATATTGGAGGTCTATGAGAGCGATATCGGCCGGGTGCGTGTTGGCCAGCGCGTTCTCTTGCAAAGCGAGAACGGCGGTTTTGATGGTGAGCTTCAAGGCCGGGTGCGGCGCATTGATCCGTTAGTTCAGCAGCGCGATGTGCTCAGCACCGATCCCACTGCTGATACCGATGCCCGGGTTGTGGAGGTGCATGTCTCCTTAGACCCTGCCGATGCGCGGCGGGTTCGCCAGCTCACGGGTTTGAAACTGATTGGTCGGCTGCAGCCATGATCCGAGCGCTTTGGCGCCGGCGCGGCGTTCCGCTGGCTTGGTTGCTGCTGAGCCGTCAACCGGTGCGGCTGCTGATTGCTCTGGCTGGCATCAGCTTTGCCGGCATCTTGATGTTCATGCAGCTGGGCTTTCGTGATGGCCTGTTCGACGCCAGCGTCACGATTCATCGGCTGTTTGATGCCGACCTGGTGTTGATGAGCCCGCGCTCGATGAGCTCCATCAGCATGGCCGGTTTTCCTGAGCGGCGGCTGATCCAAACCATGGCGGAGCCGGAGGTTGAGAGCGTCAGCCCGGTGCACTGGAATTTTGTGCTGTGGCGCAATCCCGAGACCCGCTCCACACGCTCCCTGTTGGCCCTTGGCTTTGAGCCCGATGATTCCTTGTTTGTTGATTCGACGGTGGCTGATCAATCAGCCAGCCTGAGGCAGAAAGGCCGGGTGCTGTTTGATTCGCGCTCAAGGCCTGAATTCGGCCCTGTGGCTGAGCGCTTCAATGCCGGCCAAGTGGTGGAAAGTGAGGTGGCGGGCCAGCGGGTGCGGGTCTCGGGTCTGGTGGAGTTGGGCCCCTCGTTTGGTGCTGACGGCAACCTGATTACCAGCCGTGAAACCTTCCGCTCGCTGCTGCCCTCCACCGCTCGCGGCAGCATTGAGCTTGGTTTGATTCGCCTGCGCGATGGTGCTGATCCAGACGCCGTTGCTGAACGACTTCGCGCTTGGCTTCCCAATGACGTGACCGTCTTCAGCAAGAAGGCGTTCATTGAGTTCGAGAAGAACTATTGGCGCAGCAGCACAGCCATTGGATTCATCTTCAGCCTCGGAGCTGCCATGGGCTTTGTGGTGGGTTGTGTGATCGTTTATCAGATCCTCTACGGCGATGTGAGTGACCATCTGCCGGAGTACGCCACCTTGATGGCGATGGGATATCCCCTTCGGGATCTGCTTGCTGTGGTGGTCCGTGAAGGCTTGATGTTGGCCTTGGTGGGGTATGTGCCGGCCTATGCGGCAGGCGAGGGGTTGTATGCCCTGATTCGTGGCTCCACCCAGTTGCCGGTTGGCATGTCTCTGCAACGGGCTGTGCTGGTGTTCAGCATGATTTTGGTGATGTGTTTGGGCTCGGCCCTGGTGGCCATGCGCAAACTGGCGGACGCCGATCCCGCTGAGATCTTCTGATGGCGGATCCAGCTCCCATCGTTGCCACCAACGTCAGCCACAGCTACGGCACCGGTTCGATGCGCCGTGAGGTTTTGCAGGACATCAACTTCCGGGTGGATCCCGGGGAGGTGGTGCTGCTCACGGGACCTTCCGGCTGCGGCAAAACAACCCTGCTCACCCTGGTGGGAGCGCTGCGGAGCTTGCAACACGGTCAGCTGCAAGTGCTGGGGGTGCCCTTGGCCCAGGCTGGCCGTGGCGAGCGGCGCCGGCTGCGGCAACGCATCGGCATGATCTTTCAAGGGCACAACCTCTTGCGCTGCCTTACCGCTGAGCAAAACGTGCAGATGGGAGCCGATCTTCTGCCGGGCCTCAGTTACGGCCAAAGGCGCGGTCAAGCCCGCGAATGGCTCCGCGCTGTGGGCTTGGGGGATCAACTGAGCAAGGTGCCCCACGATTTGTCGGGTGGACAAAAGCAACGGGTGGCCATCGCCCGGGCCTTGGCGGCCCGCCCCCGCTTGCTACTGGCTGACGAGCCCACCGCAGCCCTCGATGGCCGCACCGGCCGTGAAATTGTGGAGCTCTTGCAACGGTTAGCCCGTGAGCAGGGTTGCGGGGTGCTGATGGTGACCCATGATCCACGCATTCTTGATGTGGCCGACCGACTTCTCCAAATGGAGGATGGCTGTTTATTGCCTGCTGTTCAGTAAGATGAATGAAATTGAAAGTGACATCAACGGATGGCCAAGCGCAGAAACCTGAAGAAAGAG
>CAJWAH010000135.1 GCA_913020095.1 uncultured Synechococcus sp. | reverse complement strand
GCCCCTTGAGGAACCACCAGATCCAAATCTGGATAGGGCCCCAGCCGCTGCAGCAGCGCATCGCGAACCGCTCCGCCCACCAAGGCGCTGCCAGGAGGAAAACAGCCCGGTGCCAGCGGCCAGCGCGCAGGCCTGAGGGCTTCCCAGGCCTGCTCGGCAGCTTGCGTAGCGGAGAGGGCATGCATCACCTCATCCTGGCCGCGGCACAATTCCCATCAACGGCGGTCCTCCGCGGCGATGTGCATCTGTGTTGATTGCCAGTGGGTGGACCGGTGCAAGGCCTACCACCGCGTGGAAACCCAGCACGGTGAACCCCACCTCAACGCTGAGCCCGATTTTGAGCCTGAGCAGCCCCGCATTCACGTGAGTTTGCGCCCCATTGAAAACAGCTGGGGCATCGAGTGGGATGTGCGCTCCTGCAGCAGCTTTGCCCTCGATCGCGGCCACTGGCAGCGTTTGCGCCCTGGGGCGCCGGTGCCCACATGAGCTGCGCCCTTGCCCTGCACAGCTGCAGCCCAGCCCTTGGCTTGGCCTTGCTCGATGGCGGCCAGAGCCGCTCGATGGCCCATCCCCTGGGCCGGCAGTTGGCCAATGGCTTATTCGAAGCGGTGGAGGAGCTGTTGCCGGCAGCCCGTTGGCCCCAACTGCAGTGGTTGGCTGTGGCCACAGGCCCGGGCGGCTTCACGGGTACGCGGCTCACGGTGGTGTTGGCCCGCACCTTGGCGCAGCAGCTGGGATGTCCCCTGTGGGGCTGGGGCAGCTTTGAGCTGATTGCGCGGCGCAGGCAGCAGGAACTGCAGGGCTTGGAGGCCTGTTGGATCGGCCAGACCCTGCCGCGCCGGGGCGTGGTGGCGGGCCGCTACAGCTGGCAGCACCAGGGTGTGGTGGAGCTGGAGGCGCCGCGGCTCTACCGCCAGGGTTGGAGCGAGCTGCCAGGGCCCAGCTGGGAAGCGGAGATGGATGCGGCGGCTGATGCTTCGCAGCTCTTGCAGCTGGGCCAGGCGGCGGCTGAAGCCAAGCGGCCAGGCCCCTGGCAGCCCGTGCTGCCGATCTACCCCACCTCGCCGGTGCAGAGCTGATGCGGCGCTTGCTTCGCTGGAGCGTGGTGGTGCTGCTGCTCTGGGGTGGTTGGCGCTTGCTGCCGCGGCTGCTGGAGCCCTGGATGCCGCCGCCGCAAATGATCCTGGTCTTGGGCGGTGATGTGGAGCGGGAAAAGCAAGCCGCTGCCTTGGCGCGCCAGAGCAATTTGCCGGTGCTGATTACAGGGGGCAGCAATCCGGAATATGCCCAGTGGGTGTTTGAAGGCCAGGGCGTTGATGCCCAGAAGCTGCAGCTCGATTACGCCGCCCGCGACACCCTCAGCAACTTCACCACCCTGGTGGACCGCCTGCGCCGCCGCGGTATTCGCCATGTCTTGCTGGTCACCAGCAGCGATCACATGGACCGGGCTTTGCTGGTGGGCCGTGTGGTGGCTGGCAGCCGCGGTATTCATCTCACCCCGGTGCCGGTGCCGTGCGGTGACGACTGCCGCCCGGAGCGGCGCAGCAAGGTTTGGGGTGATGGGGTGCGGGCCTTGGTGTGGGTGGTGAGTGGCCGCGACCTCAAAGAGGAGATGCAGGGCGCTCCAGCAGGGCGTTGATGGCCTGTTGGCACTGCGCTGTGGTGGCTTCCAGATCAGCGCGGCTGCGGCTGGCCGGTGGCTCAATCGGCTTGCCGACGCGAATCTCCACAGCCACCGGCCGGGGCCAGCGCTGCTTGGGGCCAAAGGCCCTATGGGTGTTCACCAGCGCCACAGGCAGCAACGGCGCTCCGCTGCGGGCTGAGAGCAGGGCGGCCCCCAGCTGGGGGTCTTCCACCCGGCCAGAGGCTTTGCGGGTGCCATCGAGGAATACGCCGGTGGCCCAGCCTTCCTCCAGGCGGCGCAGGGCCGTGCGGATGGCTTCGCGATCACTGGCGCCGCGGCTCACCGGGTAAGCCCCCATGGCCGTGATCAATGGGCCAATCACAGGGATTTTGAACAGCTCAGCCTTGGCCATGAAGCTCACCGGCCGCGGCAGGGCATGGCCCAGCAGCGGTGGATCCAGGTGGGAGCCATGGTTGGCCACCACCACCAATGGACCGCTCAGGGGCACCAGCTCCATGCCGCGGCAGCGGCCGCGCAGGAACAGCCGAAAGATCGGCGTGACGAAGGCCCACTTCACCACCCGGTAGGTGGGGCTCGGCGGCGGCGAGGGAACCAGGGCGGAGCTGGCCATCTCAGGCCTGCCCCAGGCTGTCGATGCCATTGATCTGAGCGGGGGTGACGCCCTTAAGGCTGCGCTTGATCAAACCGCTGAGCACCGCCCCAGGACCCACCTCCACGGTGGTGCTGATGCCCCCTGCGGCCAGGGCTTGCATGGTTTCGCGCCAGCGCACGCCGGTGGTCATCTGGGCGCGCAGGCGTTGCTTGAGCTGGGCCCCTTCGGTGCAAGGGGTGGGATCGGTGTTGCTCAGCACCGGCACGCGGCTATCGGCAAAGCTGAGGCCATCGAGTTGCTCGGCAAAGGCGGCGGCAGGCTCAGCCATGAAAGGGGAGTGGAACGCGCCGGAGACAGCCAGGGGCACAGCGCGTTTGCAGGTCACGGTGGCCACCACAGCATCCACGCCCTCCTGGCTGCCTGAGAGCACCACCTGGGCGTCGCTGTTGTCGTTGGCGATCACCACATCAGCGGTGTTGGCCACGGCGTCTTCCAGGGCAGAACGGTCAAAACCCATCACCGCGGTCATGGCGCCCCCACCAGCGGCCGCCATCAGTTGGCTGCGGCGGATCACCAGCTCGATGCCGGTGCGGGCATCAAAAACGCCACCGGCGTAGAGCGCCACTAGCTCCCCCAGGCTGTGGCCAGCCAGCAGTTCGGCCTGGCGCCCCTGCTCATGCAGCAGATCCACCAGGCAGCTCTCCACCACAAACAGGGCCGGCTGGGTGTTGCGCGTGTCGTTGAGATCGCTCAGCTCACCAGTGGCGTCTCCAGCGCAGATGGCGGCGAGATCGCGGCCTAACAGCTCAGAGGCCAAGGCAAAGCGCTCTTTGCCGAGCGGGTGCTCGGTGAGGCCCGCAGCCATGCCTGGCTTTTGCGAACCCTGCCCTGGAAACACCCATGCATTGCCCATTGCGCCTCTCGCTGCGGTGGGCAGGAGGCTACGCGTCAGCTGGTGGGACCATCCCAGCGCAGCAGGGCAGCACCCCAGCTCAATCCGGCGCCAAAGCCACTGCTGGCAATCAGTTGGCCGCTTTGGATGCGCCCATCACTGACGGCCTCATGCAGCATCAGCGGAATCGTGGCGGCTGAGGTGTTGCCGTAGTTGGCCAGGTTGCTGAGCACCTTGTCTGCGGCGATGCCCAGCCGTTCAGCGGCGGCATCGAGGATGCGCTGGTTGGCCTGGTGCAGCAGTAGCCAATCGATGCTGGCGGCCTCGGTGTTGGTGTCGGCGAGCAGCTGTTTGAGGATCGCTGGCACTTCGCGCACGGCGAATTTGTAAACCTCTTGGCCATTCATGCCGATTGGCGCGTAGCCGCCGCGTTGGTGGCTCATGCCAGGCAGCAGTTCAGCGCGCTCGCTGGTTTGCGCCAGGGTCAGGCAGTCGCCGCGGGCGCCATCGCTGTTGAGGCGAAAGCCGAGCAAGCCGTCGTTTTCCGCAGGGCAGGCCTCGATGGCCACAGCACCAGCGCCATCACCAAAGAGCACGCAGCTGCGGCGGTCATCCCAATCCACCCAGCGGCTGAGTTGATCCGCGCCAATTACCAACGCCCGCGTCATGGCGCCGGTGCGCAGGTACTGCGCCGCTGTCACCAGGGAAAACAGGAAACCGCTGCAGGCGGCGGTGAGATCAAAGGCCACAGCTGATCCTGCGCCGATCAGCGCCTGCACCTTGGGGGCTGAGCCAAATAGATCATCGGGGCTGGAGGTGGCCAGCAGGATCAGATCAACGCTGCTGGCGTCCCAGCCAGCGTTCTGTAGGGCTTGTTGGCCGGCGGCCGCCGCCAGGCTGGTGAGGCTTTCGCTCTCATCAGCAACGCGGCGCGCAGCAATTCCTGTGCGGGTGCGGATCCATTCATCGCTGGTTTCAACTCTGGCGCTGAGGTCGTCATTGCTGACGCGCAGGCGCGGCACAGCGGCCCCGCTGCCGCACAGGCGGATCCCCTTCATCCCACGCCCTCATCACTGAGGCGGTGCAGGTTATCGAGCGTGTTGTGGCTGGCTGCCGCGTGGGCCAAGCGCAGGGCGCCCATCACCGAGCGGGCTTTGCTGCTGCCGTGACCAATCACGCAGAGGCCATCAACTCCCAGCAGCAGGGCGCCGCCATGTTCCGCGTGGTCGAGCCGTTTCTTGATGCGGCGCAGATTGCTGATCAAAAAGGCGGAGCCCACCTTGCCGCGGCGGCCGCGGGGCAGCTCAGCTTTGAGCACCTCCAACAGCACGCTGCCAACCG
>CAJWAH010000134.1 GCA_913020095.1 uncultured Synechococcus sp. | reverse complement strand
CGTAATCGAGGGTGTCAGCTAATTCATCGCTGCTGCCCGCCGGTTGCAGGTCATGGGCGAGCCAAAAATCAAGGGCAAACCATTGGCCCAACAGGCGTTCTTGCTCCAGCACACCCACATGGGCCCAAAGGCGCAGATCCCGAACAACGATCCGATCGCTCACAACGGCAGGTTTTGGTGGGTGAACTGGCGCGCCCCACTGGCGTAATCAGCGGCGATGTGACCATCACCCCGCAGGCGGTAGCGGTAGGTGACCAAGCCTTCCAAGCCCACCGGACCCCTCGGCGGCAGCGTTTGGGTGCTGATGCCCACCTCAGCGCCAAAGCCGTAACGGAAGCCATCGGCAAACCGCGATGAACAGTTTTGATACACCCCAGCGCTATCGACCCGAGCCAAAAAGCGCTCGGCCGTCTCGGTATTGGTGGTGCAGATCACCTCGGTGTGGCGCGAGCTGTAGCTGGCGATGTGATCCAACGCCTCATCCATCGACTCCACCACGCGAATGCTGAGCACCAGATCGAGATACTCCGTGGCCCAATCGTCGTCGCTGGCGGGTTGACTCACCCCAAGCGCCATCGCAGCCCCATCGCCTCGCAATTCCACCCCTGCCTGAGCAAAAGCGGGCAGTGCCGCGGCCAGAAACGCTGGAGCGATCTCCTTGTGCAGCAGCAGCGTTTCGATGGCATTGCAGGCCGCTGGGTATTGCGCCTTGCTATCAACCGCCACCGCCACGGCCTGGGCCAGATCCACCTGGCTATCCACATAGAGATGGCAAATGCCATCGGCATGCCCCAGCACAGGGATGCGGGTGTTGTCCTGAATGAATTGCACCAGGGCATTGGATCCCCTGGGGATGATCAAATCCACCAATCCGTCCAGCTTGAGCAGGGCCAAGCTTTCTTCGCGGCTGGTGAGCAGCGTCAACACATCGGGATGCACCGCCGAGCGGGCAAGGCCCTGCTGCAGAGCCTCAAGGATTGCGCTGCAACTGCGGTTGGCCTCGCGCCCGCCTTTCAAGATGGCGCCATTGCCGGAGCGAATCGCCAACGCAGCGATCTGCATCACGGCATCAGGACGGGCCTCAAAAATCACCCCCACCACACCCAGGGGAACGCTGATGCGCTCAAGCACGAGCCCCTCATCCAGGGCCCGATGCACTTGGCGTTGCGCCAATGGATCTGGCAGCTGAGCCAACTGGCGAATGCCGGCAATGGCTCCATCGAGCTTGGCGCCATCGAGCTTGAGCCGTGAGAGCAAGGCTGGGGCCAGCTGTTCCTGCTCAGCCGCCTGGCGGTCCTGCTGGTTGGCCGACAAGATCGCCTCCCGCTGCTGCTCGAGGGCATCGGCCATCGCCCGCAGGGCCTCCTGGCGCTGCTGATCAGTGCACTGGGCCAGATCAATGGCATGGCGCCTCAGGCTCGAAGCGCGGGCCAGCAGTTCAGGGGAGGGATCGGGAACGGCCTGATTCAACGCCTGGGCAGGGGGACTGCCATGCATCATCCCTGGCGGCCTGGCAGACGCTCCAACGCCAAGCGAGCTGCGCCCAAGCGGCCAGCCCCATTGCCCAAGCTGGCCGGTGCAATCACTAGATCCTGACGGCTTGGAGCCAACACACGGCGCTCCACCTCCTGCTGCAGGCTGGCGGCAAAAAAGGGAAAGGCCGCGCTGAGGCCGCCCCCCAACAACACGCGCTCGGGGGTGAAGGCATAGACCAACGAGCTGATGCCGCAGCCCAAAAGCTGGCCATAGCGCTGCCATGCCTCAAGGGCTTCCGCATCGCCGTTTGTGGCGCGCCTGGAGAGCTCATCGGGGGGGCAGCCAGCCCAACGGGTGAGGGCACCAATGCTGCAAAACGTCTCGATCGAACCGTTGTTGCCGCTGTTGCACGGCGGGCCTGCCGGATCAAGCCCAATCAATCCAGGTTCAGCGGCAGCCCCTCGGCGACCAAGAAAGAGCTGGCCGCCAAGGATCACCCCACCACCAACCCCGGTGCCCAGGGTCAAGAGCACCACGTCGTCGATTCCTTTGGCGGCTCCCAGCCACTGCTCACCGAGCACAGCGCAATTGCCATCGTTGGCCAACGTGACCGGGCGCTGCAGGCGTGCCTCCAGCCACTCAGCCAACGGAACCTGCTCCCAGCCCGGGAGATTGATGCAGACCTGAGCCACCCGCGCACTGCGGTCCATCGGGCCAGGAAGCCCCACACCAACCGCATCGGCTTGAGCCTCTGGATCAAGGGCCTCAATGGCTTCCACCACCGCCGTTGTGATGGCACCGGGGGCGGGTGGTTGGGGCGTCGGGCAGAGCTGCTCCGCCAAGAGCTGGCCTTCGCTATCAAAACGACCCAGCTTGAGGCCAGTGCCACCGATATCCACCCCGATCACCTGACGGTGCGGCTTCGGCATCGCCACCACAAACCACTGCCCCTATTAAGCCTGAGCAGAACTAGAAGCGGAAGAACAATTGCAGCTGTCCCTGCCAGCGCCCCTGTTGGTCGAGGGCGCCTTGGACGCCGAGTTTTTCGGTGGCTTGATAACGCAATACAGCCTCCGGTGGAATGTCGCTGCGGTTGGGTGCGGCCAACACCGAAAAATTGAAACGATCAGTGAGATCGACGCCCACTTCAGCACCCAAAACCAGCTGCGAAGGAATACGACCCTTGTTGCTGTCTTTGCCTGAATCCTGCACGTAGGGCTCCAGGTAAGCGGGATAGAGCGATGCGGTGATCCGATCATCAAACAAATTGCTCAAACCTCCAATCACTGGAGACAGCAACGTTCCTCCTAACAACGTCGCCACAGCTGTGCCGGCATTGGCTGCGGCAACCCCAGCTAAGCTATTGCCCGCCAAGAGGGCGACCAACCGCTCCTGCGGCAAAGGCGGTTGACTGCGCAACGACAACGTCTCAAAGGAGAGTCGATCAGCAGGTCCGGCATAGGAAATGATCACCTTGATCAAATTGAGGCGATCCAAGTTCGAAAAATTGCCCTGGAGCTCCTGACTACTCACCAACTGATCGCCATCACTGCCACCCACGCGATCAGACACCCGTGTGGTGAAGACCACATCGAGGTATGGGAGTAAGCCCAACGACGGCGTGAAGACCGCCACATTGGCGTTGCTGCTATCAAGCTTGAGCACGTTGGTGAGCAAGCTGACGCGCCCCTTGAGCAGCTTCACCACACCTGAGAGCCGTACATCAGGGCCGGCTGGTCCATTGAGCGTGAGCAAACCACTGGTTTGAAAATCGGCGACCGGAGGGGAGGCGATACGCAACTTGGGCCCAAGTCCCACACGCAAATTGCGGAACTCCAGCGGGCCCAAGCTCGGCACCCGGCTGCGCAAAGCCGCGCCATCAGCGGATTCCATCTGCGGGCCACGCACCACCACCGGCTGCTGGAAATCCCAATCCAGCTCTGGCATTGCGGTGTTAACCGGACGACCAGGAGAACCACCTGAACTGAGTTCCGCCGCAGAGACCGTGATTAAGCCATCACTGAGCTTGAGTTCGCCCCCCAAGGCCGGCTTGCGCAGGCTCCCCTGCAGCAACAGCTCACCATCAGCCTGCAGCTGAGCATCGGGGCGCTTGATTGGGAATGCTGTGGCAGCAAAACGCAGGCCCGGCTCATTGCGCTCCTGGCTCAAAGCCAGGCTGCCCGTTCCTTCAATTCGCCCTTCACCAGAGCGAGCTGAGAACGACTCGAGTTGAAGCTGTTCAAAATCAAAAAAGGCCGTGGCTTCAACACCATTAATGGCCTGATCAGCCACAACCACAGCCCCATCACGGACCCTTAAAAACCCGTTAGCGAGCGGGCTGGCGAGGGTTCCACGGATGAGCAATTGAAGGTCGATGCTGCCGCTTTGCCACTGCAGCTGGCCACCAGCCAAGGAGGTGAGAAACACCAAGCCATCACCACGGCTGGAGACCCGGAGCTCAAAACCATCCTCAACGGGATCCAAGGGAATCCGCCCCGCCAGATCAACGCTGTTCTTGGCCTGTCCACCACGAATGGAAAGGTCCAGATTCAGCACACGCCCATCGAGCTCCAAGCGGCCACGCTCCAGCGCCAATGGCTCGCCTGCCAGATCTCCGTTATCAAGCCCTAAATCGATGCTGAAAGTGGGCAAACCCAGACCGATCTGCCACTGACCAGTTCCACGTAAAGCACCCCGCAACCCGGCAGGAACAGGAGTCAGCAGAGCCATAAAACCGAGCGGCAGGCCAGCAAAACTGAACGATCCCTCTCCTGAGCCAAGGGGGCCATTGATCTCAGCCACGAACGGCTCAAGCTGCAGAGCCGTATCGCGATCATCCCCTCGCAACCAGAGATGTCCGCGAGCCGCGAGCTCCAGTTGCAGGCGCTCAGGCGATGGGCCCTGCACCTTTAAGTCGGCATCCATCAAGCCCTCAACATCAGCCAAGGGAATACGGCCGTCATTGCCCTTGGCTGGACGCTCAAGGGCTAGGCGTGCCTGCGCCTCCTGAAGCGCCT
>CAJWAH010000133.1 GCA_913020095.1 uncultured Synechococcus sp. | reverse complement strand
TTCCTGCGGCAGCGATCGAAGAGGCCGGCTACCGCACCGTGATCAGCGGCCAGAAGAGTTACAACGGCGTGGCGCTCCTGAGCCGCGAACCGCTCGAGGAGGTGCGCATCGGTTTTGACGCCCTGCTGCCAGGCGATGAGGCCGCCATCGAGCTGAGCCAGCAGAAGCGGGTGATCAGCGCCTGGGTGGATGGCGTGCGGGTGCTCAATCTCTATGTGCCCAACGGATCGGAGGTGGGCTCAGAGAAATACGCCTACAAACTGGCCTGGCTTGATTGCCTGCGCCGCTACCTCGATGTGCAACGCGAGCAGGGGGAACCCTTTTGCATGCTGGGCGACTTCAACATCGGCCCGGAAGCTCGCGACCTGCACAACCCGGAGCGCTCCACCGGCGGAATCATGGCCAGCGACGCCGAGCGGGAGGCGCTCAAGGCCTGCCTTGGGGATGACCTGCGCGATGCCTTCCGCATGTTTGAGCAAGGCAGCGGCCACTGGAGCTGGTGGGACTACCGCTCAGGCGCTTGGAATGGCGATCGCGGCTGGCGCATCGATCACCTCTATCTCGATGAGGCGCTGCAGCAGCGCGCCTTGGGCTGTGAGATCCACAAAAGCGAACGGGGCCTCGAGAAGCCCAGCGATCACGCTCCAGTGAGCGTGGATCTCGGTGATGAAACCGCTGAAGAAGACAACGAAGAGAGCTGGTGAGTCACACCACCTCAACACCCTTGGGCAGCTGGATCTGCTGAGCGCGGCGGCTGGATTCACCGCAGCTCACCGGGGTGGGGAAGAGCTTGCCGGGATTGGCGCGCTGCAAGGGATCAAAGGCCTTGCGCACCAGCTGCATGGTTTCCAAATCCGCCGGGCTGAACATCCAATCGAGGAAACAGCGCTTATCGGCCCCTACCCCGTGCTCACCGCTGATGCTGCCGCCGGAATCCACACACAGCCGCAAGATTGCGGCCCCCAGATCTTTCACCCGCTGATGCACGCCCTCTTCACGGCCGTCGTAAAGGATCAGCGGATGCAGGTTGCCGTCTCCAGCGTGGAAAACATTGGCCACCGGCAACTCATGCTCACGGCTGAGTTCATCGATCCGGGCCAGCACTTTGGGCAGGGCGCTGCGGGGCACCACACCGTCTTGCAGGTAATAGCTGGGATAGAGCCGGCCCAGGGCTGAAATCGCGCTTTTGCGCCCCTGCCAAAGGCGGGCGCGGTCGTCGCTGGTGGTGGCCACCTGCACATCGCGGGCACCGGCCTGGCGGCAGAGATCAGCGGTTGTGGCTGCCGCCAACTCCACTTCAGCGCTGCTGCCATCGAGCTCGATCAACAGCGCCGCGGCCGCATCAGCTGGATAGAGCTCCTGCTCGAGCATCTGATCCACAGCGCGGATCGTGAAGTTGTCCATGATTTCCATCCCCGCCGGCAGGATCCCAGCTGCCGTCACCAGCCGCACGGCTTCCCCTGCGGCTTCCATGCTGGTGAAATCAGCCAGCAGCACAGCCACCGCTTCGGGCTGCCTGAGCAAACGCAAGGTGATCGCCGTGGCGATGCCCAAGGTGCCCTCACTACCGATGAACACCCCGCGCAGGTCCAACGAGGGCATCTCCGCCAGCGGCCCGCCGAGGGTGGTCACCGTGCCATCGGGCAGCACCACCTCCAGCTCCAAGACATGGTTGCTGGTGACCCCGTATTTGAGGCAGTGCACACCGCCTGAGTTTTCCGCCACGTTGCCGCCCACGCTGCAGGCGATCTGGCTGGAGGGATCGGGCGCGTAATAGAAGCCATCGCCGCTGACAGCCCGGGTCACCCAGCTGTTGATCACCCCCGGTTGCACCCGGATCGTTTGGTTGTTCAGATCAATCGAGAGCACCTGCCGCATCCGGCTGGTGATCACCAGCAGCGCCTCCTGCTCCACCAAGGCCCCGCCGGAAAGCCCCGTTCCACTGCCGCGGGCCACAAAGGGCACGCCCTGCTCATGGCAGAGCTTCAACACAGCCGCCACCTGCTCGGTGGAATCCGGCAGCACCGCCAGTGGCGGCTGGTGGCGGTCCATGGTGAGACCGTCGCAGTCGTAACTGAGCAGCTCCTGGGCCTTGCTCACCACAGCCCGCGGCGGCAGCACCTGGCGCAGGGCCTTCTCCAGGGCCGGCCAATCGATGGCGGAAGCGGTGGCCACAGGAGATGAATAACTCGTTCAATTGAGCCTATCGATCGCAGAACAAAGCGGCGCCAGGGCAGAGTGGGAGGCTCTGTCTCTGCTGATAACGCTTTGGTGACTGCTGCAGCCCTGAACACCAGCCGTTCCGACGCCCTCTTTACGGCAGCGCAACAACTGATGCCCGGCGGTGTGAATTCCCCGGTTCGGGCCTTCCGCTCCGTGGGCGGCCAGCCGATCGTGTTCGACCGCGTCGAAGGCGCCTACGCCTGGGATGTCGACGGCAACCGCTACATCGATTACATCGGCAGCTGGGGACCCGCCATCTGCGGACACGCCAATCCCGAGGTGATCGAGGCCCTGCAGCAGGCCCTCACCAAGGGCACCAGCTTTGGCGCCCCCTGCGCCCTGGAAAACACCCTCGCCGAGATGGTGATCGACGCCGTCCCCAGCGTGGAGATGGTTCGCTTCGTCAACAGCGGCACCGAGGCCTGCATGGCCGTGCTGCGCCTGATGCGCGCCTACACCGGCCGCGAAAAGGTGATCAAGTTCGAAGGCTGCTACCACGGCCACGCCGACATGTTCCTGGTGAAGGCCGGCTCTGGTGTGGCCACCTTGGGCCTGCCGGACTCCCCCGGCGTGCCGAGCAGCACCACCGCCAACACCCTCACCGCCCCCTACAACGACCTTGAGGCGGTCAAGGCCCTGTTTGCCGAAAACCCCGACTCGATCTCCGGTGTGATCCTCGAGCCGGTGGTGGGCAATGCCGGCTTCATCCCCCCCGATTTCGGCTTCCTCGAAGGTCTGCGGGAAATCACCCGTGAATACGGCGCCCTGCTGGTGTTCGACGAAGTGATGACCGGCTTCCGCATCTCCTATGGCGGAGCCCAAGCCCGCTTTGGAATCACCCCCGACCTCACCACCATGGGCAAGGTGATTGGCGGCGGTCTGCCTGTGGGCGCCTACGGCGGCCGCAAGGACATCATGGAAATGGTGGCCCCCGCTGGCCCGATGTACCAAGCCGGCACCCTCAGCGGAAACCCCTTGGCGATGACCGCGGGCATCAAGACCCTGGAGCTGCTCAAGCGCCCCGGCACTTACGAGAAGCTCGAAGCCACCACCAAGCGTTTGGCTGAAGGCATCCAGGAAGCGGCCAAAGCCGCTGGCCTGCCGGTGTGCGGCAACAGCATCAGCGCCATGTTCGGCTTCTTCCTCTGCGACGGCCCCGTTCGCAATTTCGAAGAGGCCAAAGCCACCGACAGCGAGCGCTTCGCCAAGCTGCACCGGGCCATGCTCGAGCGCGGCGTGTACCTCGCCCCCAGCTCCTTTGAAGCGGGCTTCACCTCGCTGGCCCACAGCGATGCCGACATCGATGCCACCCTCGAGGCCTTCCGCGAAAGCTTCCAGCTGATCGCTTGAGGCGCTGATGCAAAGGCGCCAACTGATCCAAGCCGCCGGCCTCGCCGGTGGAGCGGGCCTGCTGAGTGCCTGCCGCATTCGCCGCATTGATGGAGCCAGCAGCGCTGAGCTGCCATCGGTGCGCTGGCGCATGGCCACCAGCTGGCCCCACGCCCTCGACACCCTCTATGGCGGCGCCCAAACCATCGCGCAGCAGGTGGGGGTGATGAGCGGCGGGCGCTTCACGATTGAGCCCTATGCCGCCGGTGAAATCGTGCCTGGGCTGCAGGTGCTCGATGCCGTTCAAAACGGCGCGGTGGAGTGCGGCCACACCGCCAGCTACTACTACGTGGGCAAAAACCCAGCCCTGGCCTTCGGCACCGCTGTGCCCTTTGGCCTAACGCCTCAGCAGCAGAACACCTGGCTCTATGAGGGGGGCGGCAACGAAGCCCTCGATCGCATCTACAGCGATTTCGGTGTGCGCAGCTTCCCGGCTGGCAACACCGGCCCCCAGATGGGCGGCTGGTTCAAGAGAGAGGTCCCCGACGCCGACTCCTTGAACGGACTGAAGATGCGCATCCCCGGGGCCGGCGGCGACGTCATGGCCATGCTGGGGGTCAGCGTCCAGGTCATCGCGGGCGGCGAGATCTACCCAGCGCTTGAGCGCGGAGCCATCGACGCCACCGAGTGGGTGGGGCCCTACAATGATTTGGCCTTTGGCCTGCACCAGGTGGCTAAATATTATTACTACCCGGGCTGGCATGAGCCAGGTGCTACCCTGGAGCTTTTGGTCAACAAAAAGGCGCTCGCAGAGCTGCCTCTACCCCTTCGCCTCGTGAGCACATCATGTTGCCTTCAGCTCACAGACGAAGACATTGCAGCGATTGCGACGCCTACGCTCGAGGAACTCGATTTGAGTCACAATGCAATAGGTTCGCTTGACGCACTG
>CAJWAH010000132.1 GCA_913020095.1 uncultured Synechococcus sp. | reverse complement strand
CCGAGCCGCTCACGCTCGCCGTCAACGAGACGAACGGCGTGCCCGCCCTCTTCGGCACGCTCACCCACTCGTCGAGCCTCCGCGAGGACGCGGTGCAGCGCACGGCGCTCGAGCTGCAGGTGGCCCTCTCCGACGACGTGTGGGTCACCACGTTCACCGACGACGTCGTCGCCGCGCTCCGCGCGTCGGTCTACTCGGTGAGCAACGGCTCGCGCGGCTGGGACGCCGTCGCGCAGCCGGCGCTCTCCGCCGACAACTTCACGCGGCTCAACGACTCGACGCTCTCGATCCGGCTGCCGCAGGCGGCGCACTACCAGGTGGAGGAGCCCGAGACGGTGACCCTCTCGCTGTCGGCACACACGCTGACGTCGAACCTGCCGCTCGTCGCCACGCCGTCGATCGTCCTCCGCGCGACCGCGGGCTCCGCCGTCCTCTCGGGATCGCTCGTCGCCGAGCCGACCGAGGCGGCGGTGCAAGATGGGACGGAGGCGGCTCTGCGCTTTGGCGGGCTCAACAGCACGGCGCTGCAGCCTTTCTTCCTCGCCTCTGCTCCCGTCAACGGCCTCAGGCAAGCCGAAGAACTCGCACACAAGCACGGCGGTGAGAATGCAGCGGGATCTGCAGGTGACAAGCTCAACCGAGACATCCTGAGCGGCGGTGAGTCGTGGAAACCGGCGTGGAAAGGCAAGGTGGAGCAGACGTACCGCATCCTGACGCGCGCGCTGCCCGGTCAGACAATCACCGCGGTGGCGATCGCAGGCGGCCTCAATCAGCTTGGGGATATCGAGGAAATGGATGCGCTCCTCGAGGAAGAGGGCCACCGCCTGCTCGTTGGCGGCATTCAGCACAGCCGGCATCGTGCCGCCGGCGCGGCCGGCGGCATAGGCCAGGTCCATGCAGGGGTATTTGGCCGGATCTGGGGCGCGGAAGGTGAGCTGTCCCAGTTCGGTGAGATCAAGGCGGCGCCAGGGGGTTTCCAGTCGCTCCGGCCAGCTGAGGCAATAGAGGATCGGCAGCTTCATGTCAGGCCAGCCCAGCTGTGCCAGCACCGAGGAGTCGGCCAGCTCCACCATCGAATGGATGATCGATTGCGGGTGGATCACGATCTCGATGTGGTCGTAATCCACGCCATAGAGGTAGTGGGCTTCGATCACTTCCAGCCCCTTGTTCATCAAGGAGGCGGAATCCACCGTGATCTTGCGCCCCATGCTCCAGTTGGGGTGGCTGGTGGCATCGGCCACCGTGGCTTTGGCTAGATCGGCGGCTGCCCAGTCGCGAAAGGCACCGCCCGAGGCGGTGAGTTGGATGCGGCGCAGCCCCGGGGTGGGTACACCCGTGGAGAGCCGGGCGTTGTCAGCCCAGGGGGTGCCCTGCAGGCACTGGAAGATCGCCGAGTGCTCGGAATCAGCCGGCAGCAGGCGGCTGCCGCTGCGCTCCAGCGCCGGCAGCACCACCGGCCCAGCGGCAATCAGGGTTTCTTTGTTGGCCAGGGCCAGATCTTTGCCGGCTTCAATCGCCGCCAGGGTGGGCAGAAGGCCTGCGCAGCCCACGATTCCAGTGACCACCAGATCGGCGCTGCTCCAGGCGGCGGCCTGACAGAGCCCCTCGCTGCCGGCCACCAGCTCAGGCAGACGCGGCAGGTTCAGGGCCTGGAGTCGCTCGCGCAGCTCGCTCAGCAGGGCGGGATCGGCTAGGGCCACCACTTCGGGTTGATGGCGCTGCACCTGCTGGCACAGCAGCGCCAAGTTGCGGCCGGCGGTGAGGGCCACCACGCGGAAGCGCTGGGGAAACTCCTCAACGATTTCGAGGGTTTGCGTTCCGATGGAGCCGGTGGAGCCCAGCACGCTGAGAGCTTTCACGGCCACTGCCTGAGAGGGCACCCAGTCTCCCATCGAATTGGCCAATCACTGGCAAGCTGGCGCGGCATTGGGCTGGTGGGAGAAGCGATGGCAGCGCGGGAGAAGTGGCGCTCAGGTCTGGGGTTTGTGCTGGCCGCGGCTGGCAGTGCTGTCGGCCTTGGGAACCTGTGGGGCTTTGCCTATCGCGCCTCCCAAGGGGGCGGCGGGGCGTTTTTGCTGCTGTATGTGCTGATCGTGCTGGTGGTCTGCCTGCCGGTGTTGGTGGCGGAAATGGTCTTGGGCCGCAGCACCGGCCAAAGCCCCCTGCTGGCGCCGGTGGCGGCCGCTGGTCGTCGCTGGCAACCGATGGGCTGGCTGTTTGTGCTGGCGGCTTGCGGAATCTTGGCGTTCTACGCCGTGTTGATGGGCTGGACCGGCGTCACCCTGCTGCAGTCCGCTTTTGTGGGCTTGCCCCAAGACATGGGGGCCGCCGAGGAGTTCTTCGCTGGCCTCAGTGGCGGCCGCACGGCCCTGTTGGGTCAGCTGATCAGCCTGCTGCTGACCGCTGTGGTGGTGGCTGGCGGGGTGCAAAAAGGGATTGAGCGCCTCTCGCGCTGGGGTTTGCCGCTGCTGTTTGTGGTGTTGATCGCCCTGGCGATTTGGGCTTCGGGTCTGGAGGGTGCCGCCAGCGGCTATCGCACCTTTTTGCTGCGTTGGGACGGCGCTCAGCTGCTGGATCCCACCACCATTCGCAATGCCTTCACCCAGGCCTTCTTTTCGATTGGCACGGGCATCGGCTGCATCCTTGCCTACGCGGCCTATCTCGATCGCCGTGCCCATCTGCCCCGTGAAGCCCTGGCGGTTGTGGGCATGGACACCGCCGTTGGCTTGTTGGCGGGCATGGTCACCTTCCCCGTGGTGATGAGCTTTGGACTGAGCGATGTGATCAGCAGCTCCACCTTGGGCACGATTTTCATTGCTCTGCCCACGGGCTTGTCGTCGTTGGGTGTGAGCGGTCAGGTGGTGGCCGTGGTGTTTTTTGCCCTGGCCTATTTGGCGGCGATCACCTCAGCGGTGTCGCTGCTGGAGGTGCCCGTGGCCTGCTTGATCGATCGTTTGGGTTGGAGCCGGCCCAAGGCGGTGTGGGTGAGTGCGGCGGTGATCTTTGTGCTTGGCCTGCCGGCTGCCACCTCGCTGGGGGTGCTCGGCTGGATGGATTCCGTCTTTGGCGGGGTGCTGTTGATCCTCGGCGGGCTGCTGCTGGCGGTGCTTCTGGGTTGGGTGGTGCCGAGTCGCTTTGAAGACGACCTCAGCAGCAGCGGCGCCCCCAAGGCCGTGCGCCAGGGGCTGATGCTGCTGTTGCGCTGGGTGGCGCCACCGGTGATTGCCTTTGGTCTGTTGGTCTCGGTGTGGGATCTTCTGCGCAGTTGGTTCGGTTAAATCGATGCCATTGATGGACTGGATCAAGCGCTGGAATTTCATTGAGCGCGCCCGCTATGAGCGTCAGCTGATTGAGGCCTTTGGCCGCGGCGAAGACATCGATGCCTTGGCAGCCAATTGCGAGCCGGGCTTTCAAAAGGAGGTGTGGGAGGCGATGGTGCCGCGCATTCGCAAGATGGAGCGGATGATGCGCGATCAGCAGCCACCGCAAAGCTGACGCCGCTCGGTTGCGCGTCTTGCGTGACGCAGGTCAGGAAATGGATACAGCTGCTTACGGCGAGCCCTTGGAGCTGTTCAATGGTTCAGAGGCGTTAGCGCCTTTCTGTTCTCTGAACGGGGAATGTCATGAACCTTCATCAGGGAGTTCGCCTGCAGTTGCCAGGTGACAGCCGTTGTTTTCAGGTGCTCAGCGTGGATGCCCCGCGCGGCCGCTGCTTTGTGCGCCAGCTGCCCCTCACCCGCCATGGCTCACGGGTGATTGAAATCTCGCTGGATGCCATTGAGGCTGCCCAGCCGGCCTAGGCCCGAATCCAGTCGGTGATGCCGCCGGGTTTATCGATCAGCTCGATGCCTTCGGCTTTGAGTTCCGCGCGGATGCGGTCGGCTTCGCCGTAGTCCTTGTTGGCTTTGGCGGCCTTGCGGGCCTCGATTAAGTCGTTGATCCGTGCGCCGTCATCACCACCGCTGCTTGGTGCTGTGATCTCTGTCGCTAGTCCTAGAGCGCTGGCCAGTTCTTGCAGCAGTTGCCACTGGCCCGCGAGTGCCTTGTCATCGGCTGTGATGGCATCACCGCGCTCCAGGCGGTTGGCCAGGGCCCGCAAGGGACGCGCCAGCTCAAACAGCACCGCCAGGCCGCCGGAGCTGTTGAGGTCGTCATCCATGGCCTCGATGAAGCGCTGCCGCTGCTCCTCCAGCGCGCTGCTCAATTCGCCTGCGCCGCTGCTCCAGCCCAAGGCCTCGCCATGGCGCTCACCGAGTAGCAGGGCGCTGTTGAGACCCTTCCAACCGCTTGCCGCGGCATCGAGGGCTTCAGCCGTGAAGTCGAGGGGCTTGCGGTAATGGGCCTGCAGCACAAACAGGCGCAGGGTCATCGGCGAGACGCCGCTGTCGAGCAGCGCCCGGATCGTGGTGAAGTTGCCGAGCGATTTCGACATCTTGGTGCCGCCGACATTGACCATGCCGTTGTGCATCCACAACTTCGCCAAGGTCGTGCCGTTCGCGGTTTCTGATTGGGCGATTTCGTTTTCGTGGTGCGGGAACACCAAA
>CAJWAH010000131.1 GCA_913020095.1 uncultured Synechococcus sp. | reverse complement strand
GGGCGCCGCCTTCGATCGCCATGTTGCAGAGGGTCATCCGCTCCTCCATCGAGAGGGCCTCGATGGCTGGCCCGGCGAATTCGTAGGCGTAGCCCACGCCACCTTTGACGCCCAGGGTGCGGATGATGTGCAGCACCAGGTCCTTGGCGAAGACGCCGGGTTGCAGCGCTCCATCCACCCAAATGCGCCGCACCTTGAGCTTGTTCATCGTCAAGCTTTGGCTGGCCAAGACATCGCGCACTTGGCTGGTGCCAATGCCAAAGGCAATGGCACCAAAGGCGCCGTGGGTGGAGGTGTGGGAATCACCGCAGGCCACGGTCATGCCCGGCTGGGTCAAGCCCAGCTCCGGGGCCATCACATGCACGATTCCTTGGCGGCCACTGCCAAGGCCATTGAGATGGATGCCGTTCTCCTGGCAGTTGCGCTCCAGGGTGCTGAGCATTTCTTCGGCCAGTCCATCGGCGAAGGGCCGCGCTTGGCTCGTGGTGGGCACGATGTGGTCCACCGTGGCCACCGTGCGTTCGGGGTGGCGCACGCTCAGCCCCAGATCCTTCAAGGCAGCAAAGGCTTGCGGACTGGTGACCTCATGGATCAGGTGCAGGCCAATGAACAGCTGCGTCGCCCCGCTGGGCAGCTCAGCCACCTGATGCAGGGCCCAGACCTTGTCGTAGAGGGTGGCTGTGCTCAAGCGCTTTTACCTTCGCCAAACAGAGCAGCCTAAAGCTGCAGCCGCAACAGATTCAACGCGTCCCCCACGCTGAGCCCGCGGATCCAATCGCGGCCGCGGCGATCGCCATAGCGGCGCTCCAAATGGCTGCTGCCATCGGGGCCGGCCACCGCAAAGTGCACCAGGCCCACCGGTTTGCTGTCGCTGCCGCCGCCTGGGCCAGCCACGCCTGTGACGGCAACACCCCAGTCGCTCCCAAGCTGGCGCCGGGCGCCTTCCGCCATGGCTTGCGCCACAGCGGCGCTCACGGCGCCTTCCCGCTCAAGCAGCTCGCTGGGCACCTGCAGCAGGTCTTGTTTGATGCGGTTGGCGTAGGCGATCACGCCGCCGAGAAACACATCGGAGCTGCCGCTGATCGCTGTGAGGGCACTGCCAACTCCACCGCCGGTGCAGCTCTCGGCAACGGCCAGGGTTTGGTTGCGCGAGCGCAACTGCTGCAGCACCACCGAGGCGAGGCTGTCGTCATCAGCGCCAAAACAGTGCTCGCCGCCAATGCGCCGCAGCTCCTGCTCCACCGGGGCAATGGCGGCTTCGGCCTCGCTGGCCGTTGCTCCTTTGGCCGTGATCCTGAGCTTCACCTCGCCTTGGCCGGCGTAGGGGGCCACGGTGGGATTGCTGAGCTCCAGCAGCGGGGCCACTGACTCGGCCAGGCTGGATTCCGAAATGCCCCAGAAATGCAGCAGCCGGCTGCGGAAGGTGCCGGCCACCAGATGCTGCGCCTCGAGCCAAGGCACCGCCGTTTGCTGCCACATGGCCCGCATTTCGCTGGGCACGCCGGGGAAGGTCAACACGGTGAAGTCCGGTTGCGGCGTCCAAATGATTCCTGGAGCAGTGCCGGTGGGGTTGGGCAAGACCTCAGCCCCCTGCGGCAGCAGGGCTTGCTTGCGGTTGCTGACTCCCAGGCTGCGGCCGCGCGCGCGCAGTTTGGCCTCGAGGTCTGCGAGCACATCAGCGCGCTCTTCCAAGGCAACGCCAAAGCAGGCGGCCAAGGTTTCGGTGGTGAGGTCGTCGGGGGTGGGACCCAAACCACCGGTGCAGATCAGCAGCCGGCTGCGGCCGGCTGCTTCGAGCACGGCCTCGCGCAAGCGCTCGGGGTTATCGCCCACAACGCCTTGGCGGAAATGGGGAATGCCCAGTGATGCCAGTGATTCAGCCAGCCAGCGGGCATTGCCGTTGAGGATGTTGCCAAGCAGCAGTTCGGTGCCGATGCAGAGGATCTCGCAGCCGCTGCGGGATGTGCTCAAGATCGATCGTTGGAACTGTTTTGCAGCACTGGCATGGTCTCAGAACCCTGCTCTTGATCGGCTGTATCGACCAAGCGCTGGGCATCGCGGCTGGGGTAGCGGCGGCTGCGCAACACCACCCACACCAGAACAGCTGTGGCCAGGCCAAGCCAGAGGAAGCGCATTTCAGCGTTGGCCGCCACCAGGGCCAAGGCCGCCAGCCACTGGGTAAAGGCATAGATCAACAGCACCGTGCGGCGGTGGCTGTAGCCAGCACGCAGCAGGCGGTGGTGGAGATGGCGGCGATCGGGATAGAAGGGCGAGCGGCCATCGCTAACGCGGCCCATGATCACCGCCGACATGTCGGCGAGCGGCAGCGACAAGATCAGCAGCGGCAACAACAAGCTGACGGTGGTGAGCTCCTTGGCCGGGCCAATCACGCTGATGGCCGCCAGCGAAAAGCCCAGGAAATAGGAGCCTCCATCGCCCATGAAGATCCGGGCTGGATTGAAGTTGTCGCGCAAAAAGCCAATGCAGGAGCCAGCCAAGGCGGCAGCCAGCAGCCCAGCTCCAGGCTGATGCAGGCTGAAACTGACCGACAGCAAGGCCATCGCTGCAATGGCACTGACCCCAGCAGCCAGCCCATCGAGGCCATCAAGCCAGTTGATGGCATTGGTGATGCCGACCAGCCAAATCACAGTGGCGATCAAGCTCAGCCAATCGGGAAAGGTCAGCGAAAGGCTGCTGTCAAACGGCAGGGTGATGGTGCCGATCTTGACCCCTTGGCTCCACACCCCCATCGCCACGCCGATCTGGAGCGCGAGCCTGGGCAGGGGCGGGAGCTGCAGCAAATCGTCGCTGAGGCCAATGAGGAAATAGCCAATGGCGCCAATCAAGGTGGCCCACACCAGTTGATCGCGGCTGGCGGGCAACACCCCAAAGCCCCCGGCGAGCCAGGTGATCAGCAGGGCCAAGCTGAAGCCCAAAACAATGCCAATGCCCCCCAAGCGCACCATCGGGGTGAGGTGCTGCTTGCGAGGATCCGGTTGATCGGTGAGACCCAGCCTCAAACCAATTGTTCGGACCTGCGGAACGATCGCAGCCGTCAAAAAACAGGCCCCACCCAAGGTGGCCAGCGCAGGAATCAGCGGGCTGGAATCCACGGGGCGAACAAGCCTTCTCCCCGAGTCTAATTGGGCTAGGTCGCCAGCACAGGGGATGCCGGCCCATAAAGCGGGTGCCGCTGGCAGAGGCTGGCCACGCGATCACGGCAGCGCTGTTCGATGGCGGCGTCCTCGGGATTCAGCAGCCGGTCGGCAATCACATCAGCCACCTCGCTGAAGGCCGCCTCATCGAAGCCGCGGGTGGTGAGTGCTGCAGTGCCCAGGCGCAGGCCGCTGGTCACAAAAGGCGACTCCGGATCAAAGGGAACGGTGTTTTTGTTGGCGGTGATGTTCACCTCGCTCACCAGCAGATCAGCCACCTTGCCGGTCATGCCAATCCCGCGCAGATCCAACAGCACCACATGGTTGTCGGTGCCGCCGCTGACCACGGCAATGCCCCGCTCCTGCAGGCGCTTGGCCAGGGCCTGAGCATTGGCCACCACCTGCTGGCTGTACTGCTTAAAGCTGGGTTGGAGCGCCTCACCGAACGCCACGGCTTTGGCGGCAACAACGTGCTCAAGCGGTCCGCCCTGGGTTCCAGGGAACACGGCTTTGTCGAACTGCTTGGCGAAGTCGGCGTCGTTGCAGAGGATCAGGCCGCCACGGGGACCGCGCAGGGTTTTGTGGGTGGTGGTGGTCACCACGTGGCAATGGGGCACGGGGTTGGGATGCACGCCAGCAGCCACCAGCCCAGCGATGTGGGCCATGTCGGCCAGCAGGTAAGCGCCCACTTCATCAGCGATCGCCCGGAAGCCAGCGAAATCGATGCTGCGGGGATAGGCGGAGTAGCCGCAAACGATCAGCTTGGGCTTGTGCTCAAGGGCCAGCTGGCGAATGCTCTCCAAATTGAGCTGTTGGGTCTCAGGATCCACGCCGTAGTGAACGGCCTTGAACCACTTACCGCTCACATTCACTGGTGAGCCGTGGGTGAGGTGGCCGCCGTGGGAGAGATCCATGCCCAGGATCGTGTCGCCCGGTTTCAGCAGGGCCAGAAACACAGCGAAGTTGGCTTGAGCGCCGCTGTGGGGCTGCACGTTGGCCCAGGCGGCACCAAAGAGTTGCTTGGCGCGCTCAATCGCCAGCTCCTCGATGGCATCGACGTGCTCACAGCCGCCGTAATAGCGGCGATTGGGCAAGCCTTCGGCGTACTTATTGGTGAGCACCGAGCCCTGGGCGGCCATCACCGCTGGAGAGGCGAAGTTTTCACTGGCAATCAGCTCCAAATGGCTCTGTTGCCGCTCCAGCTCTTTGTTGATCAGTCCGGCAATCTCTGGATCGCCCTGCAGAAGTGCTTGGGGGGCTCGCATGGTCGGCTCAGTCACTGGCGATGCAGAAAAAGGGACGTGGGCGGTCCTTGAATCGTAAGAACCGGGGGTTCCAGTTGATGGAACCAAAAAAAAACCGCCCGGGGGCGGTTCTTGGTTTCTGATGAAGGCGCGCCTGGAGAGATTCGAACTCCCGACCCTCTGATCCGTAGTCAGATGCTCTA
>CAJWAH010000130.1 GCA_913020095.1 uncultured Synechococcus sp. | reverse complement strand
TGACGAACACCGCAATCGGGCCGGAGAAGGCGATGGCGTTGTAAGGACGAATGCCCACCAGACGGGCAATTTCGAACTGACGCAGCATGAAACCGATCAGGCCGAATGCACCGTGCAGTGCCACGAAGGCCCAGAGGCCGCCGAGTTGGCACCAACGCACGAAGTCGCCTTGGGCTTCAGGGCCCCACAGCAGCAAGAGGCTGTGGCCCATGGAGTCCGCTGGGGTGGAAACCGCAGCGGTGAGGAAGTTGCAGCCTTCGAGGTAGCTGCTGGCAATTCCGTGGGTGTACCAGGAAGTGACAAAGGTGGTGCCGGTGAGCCAGCCGCCCAGGGCCATGTAGGCACAAGGGAACAGCAGCAGGCCGGACCAGCCCACAAAAACGAAACGGTCGCGCTTCAGCCAGTCATCGAGGACGTCAAACCATCCCCTCCCAGCTGGCGCCCGCCCTACAGCAATCGTCATCGATGTTGTTGCGGAGAATTCCCCGCGATGAGGTCGGATACCCGGCGATCGTAACAATGAAACCCAAGCTGCCGCGGGATTTGTCATTCCTCTGACATGCTTTGTGGCACAGGGGTTTTGCTGCTTTTCAAGACCGCCGTAGGTATTTATTCATTCGAAGGGTTGGGCTCATCGGTCAAGATGCCTCCACTTCTTTGCGCTCCCCCATGGACGCCCCGATTGATCAGCCGGTGCTCGGTTCGCGTCGTCTTTCCAACTATTTAGTAGCGCTGGTGGTTTCCATCGGTGGCGTGGGTTTTCTGCTGACCAGCGCGTCGAGCTATTTCGGCCGTGATTTCCTGCCCATTGGTCACCCGGCGGAATTGATCTGGGTTCCCCAAGGGCTGGTGATGGGGGCCTATGGGGTAGGAGCGGTGCTGCTGAGCAGCTACCTCTGGGCCGTGATTGCCATCGATGTGGGCGGCGGCCGCAACCTGTTTGACCGCGGAGCCGACACGATCACGATTGAGCGCCGGGGCTTTCGCCGCCTGATCAGCTTCACGCTGCCCTGCGGTGATGTGCAGGCGGTCAAGGTTGAGGTGCGCGATGGTCTCAATCCCCGCCGCCGTTTGGCGCTGCGCTTGCGCGGTCGCCGCGATGTGCCGCTCACCCGGGTTGGCGAACCGATCGCCTTGGCGGAGCTGGAGCGCAGTGGCGCTGAACTCGCCCGTTATCTCAATGTTCCCCTGGAGGGTGTGTAGGCCCATGTGGATGTCTTGGTCGCGCCGCGGCGCTGTTGCTCTATTGCTGGCTTTGCTGTTGGTGTTGCCGGCCTGCGCCAGCACCCCGGTGGCCTCCGGCTATGGCTGCGAACAAAGCTCGGTGAGCTGCTTGCAGGGCAGTGCCCAGGTGGCACTCACCACCGATAAAGGTCGGGTGCTGCTGGAACTGCAAGGCCAGCAAGCGCCGCTGACAGCCGGCAACTTCTTGGATTTGGTGCAGCGCGGCGCCTACGCCAACACCGTGTTCCACCGGGTGGTGCGTGAACCGAGCCCCTTTGTGGTTCAAGGCGGTGATCCCCGCAGCAGCGACCCCAAAGTGCCCCCCGGCCAATACGGAACGGGCAATTTCACCGATCCCGCCACAGGATCCCCGCGTTTTATTCCCTTGGAGGTGAAGCTGCAGGGTGAAACCGAGCCCCGCTACGGCAAGCCTGTGCTGGGTGCGGGCATCAGCGAGCGCTTGGCCTTGCCTCACCAGCGCGGTGCCTTGGCGATGGCCCGCTCCCAGGATCCCAATTCAGCCAGCGCCCAGTTCTATATCGCTCTCAATGATCTGCCTGAACTGGATGGTCGCTACGCCGTTTTCGGCCGGGTGATTGAAGGGATGGATGTGGTGGATCAGATCCGCCAGGGCGACACGCTGATCAAGGCTGAGATCATCCAGCCCTAGGCCGGCACGTAGGTCTGCGCTTGCTGCAGCTTCAGGGTTTCGGTGTTCACCCCTGAAGCCCGCTGCAGCGCCACTTTTCCGGTGCGCGCAATTTCCAAAATCCCAAAGGGCCGCAGCAGCTGCTCGAGGGCCACCAACTTGCCTGGATCACCCACCACTTCCAGGGTGAGGGCTTCATCGGCCACATCCACCACCTTGGCGCGGAACACCTGAACCAGGTCAAACACCGCGCCGCGGCTGTTGCTGTCGGCTTTGACTTTCACCAGCATCAGCTCACGCTCAACGGCGGCGATGCCGGAGAGATCAATCACCTGCAGCACGTTGACCAGCTTGTGCAGCTGCTTGGTCATCTGCTCAAGGGCGTTGTCATCGCCCGCCACCACCATGGTCAAACGGGAGACGCCGTCTTGCTCGGTGGGGCCGACCGCCAGGCTTTCAATATTGAATCCGCGCCGCGCAAACAGGCCGGAGATCCGGCTGAGGGCGCCGGATTCGTCTTCAACTAACACCGAAAGGGTGTGCTTCATCACCGCCTGAGGGCTTCGCCCAAACCTATCTCGTTGGCGCCTGCTGTTTCAGCCAAGCGATCAGAGCTGCGTTGAAGGTCTCCGGTGCCTCGTCGTGGGGGCAGTGGCCGAGCTCCTCAAACCAATGCAGCTGCACGAGCCCTGCGGGAGCCTGCTGCACCACCCGCTGAGCAATCACCGGTGGAACCAGCCGGTCGCGGCGGCCCCAAAGCAACAGCATCGGTTGCTGCAAACGCGGCAGCAGTTGCGGGGCCGTGGCGCGGGCCGGCCGCAGCGCCATGCCGCGCACCATCGCCCCGAGGGCCCGGCCAGCGCTGCTGCGGCTGGCGGGCCAACGAATCAGTTGCACCAGATCGCCATCGATCCGTTCGCCGTTGGCGTAAGCGCTGGCTAGGCCCATGCGCAGCAAGGGCTTCTGGCGCAGCACAGCGATCAGGAGCCCCAGCGGCAGGCAGCGGCTCACCAACAGCACCAACCAGCGCTGCCAGCGGCGGCTCCAGGGGCTGCGCCGCAGTGGCAATGGCGAGAGCAAGGTGGGATCAGGCAGCGGTGCTGCCGCCACAGCCACCACCAGCTCAGGGCAAAACACGGCTGTTGTGAGCCCCACAAGCGAGCCCAGGGAGTTGCCCACCACCACAGCTGGCTGGCCCACGATCTGCTCGAGGAAGCACTGCAGCTGGCGGCTCCAGAGGCGGTTGTCGAGCCGCCCGCCCGGTTGATCGCTCTGGCCAAAGCCCAGCAGATCCATGGCGTAAACGCGGTAACCCGCCGCCGCCAGGGCCTCGGCGTTGCCGCGCCAATGGCCGCTGCTGGCACCAAAGCCATGCAGCAGCACCAGGGCAGGCCGATCAGCGGCGCCGGTGCAGCGCCAGTGGCAGCGCCAAGACTCAAACTGAAACCAGCTCTGGTGGCCCCAGTCGCTGCCGGCCATGGCGGATGCAGGCGAAACCCTCTCACTATTGCGAAGGTCAAGCGCGGCTGGATCCCGGGCCCGGTTTCTTTCGGCCTGATTCCAGGCCAGCGCGCGATTGCGGCGTGCTGCTGTTGCGCTGGCTGGCTCAGCAAAAAGGAGCCGCTGAGCCCCTAGCGGTGCTCGATGGTTTGGCCGGCTGCGGCATTCGCGCCCTGCGCTATGGGCTCGAAGCCCATGCCACCGAGATCTGGGCCAATGATGCTGATCCCGATCGCTTGCCGTTGCTGCAAGGCAATCTCAGCGCGTTAGGCGGGGCGCGCTGCAGCGCCATCACGATCCAAAAACTGCTGGCCCAATGCGCAGCGATTGAGCAGCGGTTTGATTTTGTGGATCTCGATGCCTTCGGCGCGCCGATGGCCGTGGTGCCCTGGGCCCTTGAGGCGGTGCGCTTTGGCGGCGTCCTTTATTTAGCGAGCACCGATGGCCGCTCCTTCACGGGGCACGACCGCACGGCGGCGCTGCGGCGCTTGGGCGCTGCGGCACGGGCGCAGCCCTGCAGCTGGGAGCTGGCCCTGCGGTTGCAGTTGGGCGCGATCGCCCGCAGCGCTTGGAGTTTGGGGCGTGGCATCCGGCCGCTGCTGAGCTTTAGCGATGGGCGCACCTTCCGCACGGCGGTGCAGGTGTTGCGTTCGCCTGCTCCGGCAGAAGAGCAGCTGTTGGGCGTGCAGGGTTACTGCCACAGCTGCGGATCCCATCGCGGCGTGTCGCTATTGCGCTGGCGTGAGTTGGGGGCTTGCGCCTGCGGCGCTGAGCCTGTGATCAGTGGTCCCCTGTGGCGCGGAGCACTGCAAGACGTTGCTGTTCTAGAGAGGCTGTTGCAAATGGAAGAGCCGGGCTCGCCGCTGCTGGCTCCAACATCCAGGCGCTTGCTGCAGCGGCTGCAGGCCGATAACGGGCTGCCAGCGGAAGCCAGCGACTTGGCCGATCTGGCGCGCCAGATCCAAGGCGGACCGCCGAAACTCAGGGATTTGCTGGCCCGTTTGCAGCAGGGCGGCTGGTGCGCCCAGGCCAGTGGCATCGCTCCTGAGCAATTCCGCACCGACGCGCCATGGGCTGAGGTGCTCGCAGCTGCCAAGGCTGGATAAGCTGGCGCACACTTGTTGCTCGTCCATGGCCTCAGAGATCTTTGGCACTGCTGCCCTGTTTTGGGTGCTGATTCCTCTGGGCCTGGCTGGCGGCGCCCTGCTGCTCAAGCTCCAGGGCGACTGAACCCGCTCGCGCTGTTCTGTCC
>CAJWAH010000129.1 GCA_913020095.1 uncultured Synechococcus sp. | reverse complement strand
GCCGCCACAGGCGCGGGCAAATCACCGGGTAGCGAGGCGCTGATCGCGGCCGCCCGGGCAGCCCAGGCGATGCGGCTAGTGCAGAAGACCTTCCTCCATGAGGAAGAGGGACACATAGGGATAGCGGGGAAAAGCTGTAAGCTCCACCACGGGTGGACAACGATGACAGGCGGTGCGAATTCGAACTTGGTGTGAGCCATGCTGCGGCACCACGCCCACCCTCGCTGCGCAGGCGGGCCTGCTCGCTCTCAGCATTGATGACGTCACGGTCGCCCTCGACGCCCATGTTCCGGAAGGCCGCTGAGAGGTTGCGAGCGCGGCCATCCGCCATTTCACGAGAGAGCAGGGTCTGCGCTCGTCAATCACGTCTCACTTCACCATCCGTCGATGATCTCATATCCCGTTGCGAACTTCGCCGCATCACGTCGCAGCCGTGCAAGGCCGCTCCACCTGGCCGCCCACGCGAGCAATTTCAGCGGCGAGTGCTGCTTGAGCGGCCACGGGCACCACGACATCCTCTGAGCCGTGCATCAAGAGCGTTGGGGCCTGGGGAGCTTGCGTCAGGCTCCAATTGGGATGGGGATAACCACTGCAAGCAATCACACCGGCCAGGGGCCTGCTGAGCCCCACCTCAATGGCCATGGCGGCTCCCTGAGAAAACCCAAACAGCACCACAGGTTCTGAGCCAGCCGCCAACAATTCACCATCCAGCCTGGCTGCCAAATCCCGCACAGCCTGCGGACGCTGCGGCCAGCCTGGGGTGTTGAGGTCGTACCACTGCCTCGCTCCACCACCGGCTGGGTGCGGATCGGGCGCATCCCACGACTGCAGCTGCAACGCTGCGGATCCCGGGGGCAGCTGAGCCTGCAAGGCCTCACCCAAGGGGAGCAGATCAGCGGCATTGGCCCCCCAGCCGTGCAGAAAGATCAGGCGCATCAACCAGCAGCAGCGTCAGGACCACCCCATACCATCAGAGATTGGCTGTCCCTGCGATCTCCATGGCCCGTCTGGCTCTGCTGAGTGTGTCGAACAAAGAGGGGATTGAACCTCTGGCCCGGGCCCTGGTGGAACGCCATGGCTTCCAGCTGCTCTCCAGCGGCGGCACCGCGAAATGTCTGGCGGATGCAGGGCTGCCTGTCACCAAGGTGGCGGAGCACACCGGTGCCCCAGAAATCCTGGGGGGTCGCGTCAAAACCCTGCACCCACGCATCCACGGCGGCATCTTGGGCCGCCCCAGCGACGCGGCCGACCAGGCCGACATGGAGGCCCAGAACATCCCCGCGATCGAGCTGGTGGTGGTGAATCTCTACCCGTTTGAGGCCACCATCGCCAAGGCCGATGTGAGCTGGGATGAGGCCATCGAGAAGATCGACATCGGCGGACCAGCCATGGTGCGGGCGGCCGCCAAAAACCATGCCCACGTCAGCGTTTTAACCAGCCCAACCCAATACGAGCGAATTCTTGGCGCCCTCGACGCCGGGCCGATCCCTGCCGAGCTGCGGCGTCAGCTCGCACTGGAAGCCTTCCAGCACACCGCCGCCTACGACAGCGCCATCAGCACTTGGCTGGGCACCCAGTTGGAAGCCAATGCCGCAAGCCCCCACACCTTGGCTGTGACGCTGCCGCAGCGGCAAACCTTGCGCTACGGAGAAAACCCCCATCAAGCGGCGGCTTGGTACAGCAGCACAGCGGGATGGGGCGGAGCCCAGCAACTGCAGGGCAAAGAGCTCAGCTACAACAACCTGCTCGATCTCGATGCGGCCCAAGCCACGGTGGAGCGCTTCCCCGCCAGCGAAGGCGCAGCCGCTGTGGTGATCAAACACACCAACCCCTGCGGCGTCGCCACTGGGCGCGATGCCAGCGATGCCCTAGCCAGGGCCATTGCCGCTGATCCCGTTTCAGCCTTCGGCGGCATCGTGGCCCTCAATCAACCCCTCGATGGGGCGGCCTGCGCCAGCCTGCAGGGCCTCTTCCTCGAATGCATCGTGGCGCCGGAGATCAGCGCCGAAGCCCGCGAGATCCTCTCCAGTAAAAGCAATCTCAGGCTGCTGGAGCTGCCAGCCGCGGCCTCAGCCGCCGCCACGCGGCAGCAACTGCGCTCGGTCTTAGGCGGCGTGCTGCTGCAAGAACGCGATCAGATCAGCGACGACGACAGCGCCTGGCAGGTGGTGAGCCAACGCCAACCCGATGCCGAGGAGATGGCTGATCTGCGCTTTGCTTGGCGCGTGGTGCGCCATGTGCGCTCCAACGCGATTGTGGTGGCCAAAGCCGGCCAAAGCCTGGGCGTTGGCGCCGGTCAGATGAATCGTGTGGGCTCAGCAGGCATTGCCCTCGATGCCGCCGGCGATCAAGCCAAAGGTGCCGTTCTCGCCAGCGATGGCTTCTTCCCCTTCGATGACACCGTCAAGCTGGCCGCTGAGCGGGGCATCCGCGCGGTGATCCAACCCGGAGGCAGCAAGCGCGACAGCGACTCGATTGCCGCCTGTGATGCCGCTGGGCTGGTGATGGTGACCACGGGCCGTCGCCATTTCCTGCACTGAAGCGGAATCAGGCGACCCAGTAGCGTCGCTCCCATCGCACGCTGAGCCGATGCCCGAGGCCCTGCTTTTCAATCTGAACTTCCTGCATCCCTTGCTGATGTGGGGTCTGCTGGCCGGTTCTGGCTACGCGCTGTTCCTTGGCATCAAGGCCAAGAAAACCCGCACAGCCACAGCGGAAGACCGCAAGGAACTGATCAAAGGCAAATTCGCCCAGCGCCACTACCTGATCGGCAGCGGTGTGCTGGCGGTGATGGTGCTCGGCACCTTGGGTGGGATGGCCGTCACCTACCTCAATAACGGCAAGCTGTTTGTCAGCCCGCACCTGCTGGTGGGCTTGGGCATGACTGGGCTGATTGCCATGGCCGCATCCCTGTCTCCGCTGATGCAGCGCGGCAATCTGATCGCCCGCAAAGCCCACGTGGGCCTGAACATGCTGGTGATGACCCTGTTCCTGTGGCAGGCCGTCAGCGGACTGCAGATCCTCAACAAGATCTGGACGAATCGCTGAGGCTCAGAACAGAGCCCGGCGGCGCGGCGGGCAGGCCAGCCCGGCATGGGCGTGGAAGTCTTCTTGCACCTTCCAGGTCAAACGACGTGAAATCTGGCGAACGATCTGCCGCAGCAGGTGGTCGCCACTGGATTGGACCAGGGCCTCAGGCAGCACGCCAATGAAAGCGGGCAAACGAATGCCCACGGAGAGATCCAACTCCCACTGCACCAGGGTGTGTTGCTCCTGGGGGCAGAGCTCGAGGCTGGCCTGAAAATCAACGCTGTAGCCCTCATCCACTGGCTGGGAGGGAGCCAGCGTCTCGATGCGGTACACCCCCTGTTGCTGGGGCAGGAGCACCAAATCGATCTTGGGCTCAACTTCAAAGCCAAAGTTGCCGAACTTGCCGAGCTGCAGCCGATAAGCGTTCACATCGAGGGGCTGCACCGTCATCGGTGCGGCGCAACGGGTGAACCACTCTTGATGCGCATCGAGGTAGTCCGACACCGATGCCACAGGAGCCAGCATCTCCATCACATCGGAGAACTGGCTGCTGTAAGTCCGTAGGCAGGCCTCATCCACGCGGGGCTGTGACCTCTTGCTTTGGCGCCAAGAGAACGTGGCCGTCATCCAGCTGAATAGGACCCATCACCGGCCAATGTAACGGAGCATTAAGCAATCTCAGCGGCAATTTGCCCAGCTTCTGCCAACTGCAGCAGGCGGTCGATCACCCCCTCCACCACACGATCGGGCGTGGAGGCTCCAGAGGTGATGCCAATGCGCAGGTCACCCTCGGGCAAGAACGGCTCGAGGCGCTCGAGATCCTGGCCGAGGGGTTTGTGTTCCACGGCGTTGCCGGGGCCAATGCGCTCAGGGGCATCGATATGCACTGAAGGAATGCCGCGGCTCACGGCGATCTCCTGCAGGTGGGTGGTGTTGGAGGAGTTGTATCCGCCAATCACCACCATCAGATCAAGCGGCTCATCCACCAGGGAGAACATCGCGTCCTGACGCTCTTGGGTGGCATCGCAGATGGTGTTGAAAGCCAAGAAGTGGTCGTTGAGCTCAGTGGGCCCATAACGGCGCAGCAAGGTGCGCTCAAACAAGCGACCGATGTCTTCGGTTTCGCTTTTCAGCATCGTGGTCTGGTTGGCAACACCAATGCGCGACAGATCCCGGTCGGGGTCAAACCCAGGTGAGGTGGCCCCAGCAAATCGCTTCAAGAAGGCCTCGCGATTGCCATTACCAAGGATGTAGTCACACACCAGCTGGGCCTCCTCGAGGTCCAGCACCACCAAATACGTGCCAGCAAAGGAGCTCGTGGCCAAGGTCTCCTCGTGCTTCACCTTGCCGTGAATCACCGAGGTGAACGAATTTTTCTTGTGCCGCTCGACGCTGTTCCACACCTTGGACACCCAAGGGCAGGTGGTGTCGACGATGTGGCAGCCACGCTCATTGAGCAGCTGCATCTCCTGCACCGTGGCGCCAAAGGCCGGCAGGATCACCACATCACCACTCTCCACACCCGAAAAATCCTTGACCCCCTCTTCCACGGGGATGAACAGCACGTTCATCTCCACCAAGTGGGCATTCACCGAAGG
>CAJWAH010000128.1 GCA_913020095.1 uncultured Synechococcus sp. | reverse complement strand
GGCACCATGGCGCCATGCAGCAGCACTGTGTCGCGAACGCCGAGCTGATGCAGCTCAGCCAGGAGCCGTTGGGCTTTGCCGAAGGCGTAGCAGAACAGCAGCGATGCCCGCTCGGGAGCCTCGCGCCACCACTGCAGTAGATCGGCCGCCACCTGTTGACCCGCGGGCCAGCGGTAGATCGGCAAGCCAAAGGTGGCTTCGCTGATCAACACATCGGTGCTCACCACCGAAAACGGATCACAACTGGGATCGCTGTCGCGCTTGTAGTCGCCACTGACCAGCCAGGTTTCACCACCGGCTTGCAGGCGAATTTGCGCTGAACCCAGCACATGGCCGGCGCTGTGAAACGACACCCGTGCATCGCCAATGCGGTGCTCATCGCCGTAGTTCACGTCATGGAGATTGATCTGCTGCCCTAGCCGTTGCCGCAACACAGCAGCACTGCGGCCGATCGCCCAATACTCGCCGCAGCCAGAGCGGGCATGGTCGGCGTGGGCATGGGTGATCAACGCCCGCGGCACGGGGCGCCACGGATCAATCCAAGCGTTGGCTGCTTGGCAGAAGAGCCCTTCGGGGGTGTGCTCGATCAGCGGCTCAGCTCCAGCATCCGCTCGATGGGCTTAAGAGCTTGTAAGCGCAGGGATTCATCGAGTTCGATCGCTGGTTCGAGGGTTTCGAGGCACTGCTCCAACTTGTCGAGCGTGTTGAGCCGCATATGGGGGCAGGCATTGCAGCTGCAGCCATCGAGCCCTGGCACGGCATAAAACTCTTTGCTTGGAACCGCCTTGCGCATCTGGTGCAGGATCCCCGGCTCGGTGAGCACGATGAAGCCGCTGGCCTCACTGGATTGGCTGTAGTTCAGCAACATGCTGGTGGAGCCAATGAAATCGGCTAGGTCGAGCAGGTGCTGTTCGCATTCGGGGTGGGCGATCACTGCGGCATCGGGGTGAGCTGCCTTCAAGCCCAGCAGGGCCTCTTCACTGAAGGTTTCATGCACCATGCAGCTGCCGGGCCACAGCGTGAGCTCGCGGCCCGCTTGGCGCGAGACCCAGCGGCCCAGGTTTTGATCGGGAGCAAACAGGATCGGTTGATCGTTCGGCACCGACTGCACCATCGCCACGGCGTTGCTGCTGGTGCAGATCAGATCGCTCTGGGCTTTGATTGCTGCTGAGCAGTTGATGTAGCTGATCACCACGTGGTCTGGGTGCTCCGCCTTGAATTGCGCAAAGCCATCGGCCGGGCAGGCATCAGCCAGTGAGCAGCCGGCGTTGAGATCCGGCAGCACCACCGTTTTCTGCGGGCTGAGGATCTTGGCGGTCTCCGCCATGAAGTGCACCCCGCAAAACACGATCACCTCGGCATCGGTGTTGGCCGCTTTGCGGGAGAGTTCCAAGGAGTCACCGATGAAGTCGGCGATGTCTTGGATGGCGTCCTCTTGGTAGTAGTGCGCCAGGATCACGGCACGGCGTTGCTGCCGTAGCTGCGCAATACGTTCGACCTGATCCAGCCGCGGAGCGGCGGATTGAGTGGCGGCAAACACGCGGGAACTGGAAGGCGCAGTGCCCTAAGAGTAGAAACGCCTGCGCGCCAGATTGTGCTGCGACTTGCCATCGCTGGAGATCTCCACGGTCAGTGGGACCAGGGCGATGCCACGTTGCTGAGGATTTTGCGACCCGATGCCCTCCTGGTGGTGGGCGATCTGGCCGATGGTGATGTGCGGTTGCCGCGCCTGCTGCGGGAGCTCGAGCTGCCTGTGGCTTGCGTTTTGGGAAACCACGATGCGGCCAAAGATGCCAGTGGCCGCACTCTGGCGCGCATGGAGCAAGCCCTCGGTGGCCTGCACTGCGGCTGGTCGCTCAAGCCGCTGGACCCGGCTCCCCTCTCGGTGGTGGGTGGCCGGCCAGGGAGTGCTGGCGGTGGTTTCTATCTCTCCCCTGCGGTGAAGGCCCATTGGGGCGAGCTCAGCCTGTTTGAGTCGGCCCAGCGCATCAGTGCAGCAGCTCTGCAGGCACCAACCGATCGTCCCCTGGTGTTGCTGGCCCATAGCGGGCCCACCGGCTTGGGGAGTGACGCCGCTGATCTCTGCGGCCGTGATTGGAAACGTCCGGCCTGTGATTGGGGCGATCAAGACCTGCAGGAAGCGATTCGCCTGATCCGCAAGCAGAGGCCCCTGCCCTTGGTGATTTTTGGCCACATGCACCATCGCCTGCGGCATGGAGCCGGGCAACGCCGCACCGTGCAACGGGACCGGCAGGGCACCGTCTATCTCAATGCTGCCTGTGTTCCCCGCCATGGAATCGATGCCAGCGGCCGGCCCTGGCGCCATTTCTCGTGGGTGGAACTGGATCGTGGCGGCGAGGTCCAACTGGCGGCCCACCGCTGGTATGGCCTCGATGGCGAGCTGCTGGAGCAGCAGCTGTTGCTCGATTCCAATGGCCTTGTTGGCTCCTGAATGGCTGTGCTGTAACTAGGTCAATGCGACACCTACACAAATAGCAGTACATAACAAGCATTTGCATATGTCGTAAGTAGGTGTCACGCTATAGGCATCCACTTACGGCAAGAGGCCCCATGGCGCTCGTTGGTTATGCGCGTTGCTCCACAACGCCCCAGGAGCTCGAGCATCAGCTCGAGGGCCTCAAGGCGGCCCTGGTGGATCAACTGTTCAGTGAACACATCTCCGGTGCTGCACCCTTCAGTGAACGGGTCGAGCTGCAGCGGGCCATCGATGCCTGCCGGCCCGGGGATGTGCTCTTGATTCCCAAGCTCGATCGGCTGGGGCGAACCATGGAGGACTGCGTCAGTCGCGTCGCTGAGTTGCTCGAGCGTGATGTGCACGTTCGAACCCTTGATGGGCGCGTCGATACCAAAGGCCTCGGGACCATGGCCAAGCCAGTGGTTGGGGTCTTAACGGCCGCTGTGCAGGTGGAGCGTGAGCTCTCAATGGAGCGTTCCCGTGAGGGCATCCAAGCGGCGCGCAACAAGGGCGTGCCCTTTGGTCCCAAGCGCAAATACACCAACGAGCAGGCTGAGCATGTCCGCGACCTGCGAGGCCAGGGCAAGAGCTATGGCTCGATCAGCAAAGCCACTGGCCTCACGGTGAGCACGGTCCGCCGGATTTTGGGGGTGGTGTAGATGGAAGAGACCGAAGACTTTTTTCGGCCGGCCTGGATGGTGCCGCCGCCCCGCCAACACCGCCTGGCTTGGGTGATGTGGCAGCGCGGTGATGTTTGGCGCATGTTGGCGAAAGCTCTCACCGATGCGGATTTGGCCTGGGCGCAGCAGCGTGGCGATGAGCCTTCCCCTTAGCCCTGGGCCCTAGCGCGATGTTGGTGGTGGCATGCATCAGTAGCCATGGTTTTGGCCATGGCGCTCGGGTGGCCGCCGTGCTGCAGGCCCTGGCAGCAAGCCAGCCCCAGTGTCGGTTTGTGCTCTCCACCGCCTTGCCGGCAGCATTCCTCAGGCGAACCTTTGTTGGCCTCAACTACGAACACCGCCCTTGCCAATGGGATGTGGGCGTGGTGCAAGCCGATGCCCTGGGCAGTGATCCGGCAGCCACCCTGCAGGCCTTGGAGCGTTTGGAGCAGCAGCTGCCTCAGCAAATCGAGACCGAAGCCCGCTGGTTGGAGCACTGGCGCCAGCCCCATGAGCCCGTGGTGATCCTGGCTGATATCCCTCCGGCTGCTGCCCGCCTAGCTGAGCGCTTGGGCTGGCCGTTGCTATGGCACGGCAATTTCGGTTGGGATTCGATCTACGCAGGTCTTGGTGGAGCCTTGCAGCAGTGGGCCCAGCGCAGCCTGGCTGACTACCGCCGCGCTCAAACGCTGCTGCGCTGCCCCTTCGCCTTGCCGATGCCGTGGGATGTTCCGGTAAAGCCCCTGGGCTTGGGTGCCAGTGAGCCCCGTTTTCAGCCTGAATGCATCGCAGAGCGTCTCAATTGGCGCAGCCTGAAGTCGCGCTCGGCCCTGCTGTGCTTTGGGGGTTTGGGGCTGCCGCTGGATCCAGCCCTGCTGCAGTGCTGGCCTGATTGGCAGTTTTTGGTTGTGAATGAAGCCTTGGCGCAAGCCGCCAATGCCACCTGGATTGCCGAGGACCTACGCCCGGTGGATGTGATGCCTTTGTGCTCGGTGGTGATCACCAAGCCCGGTTACAGCACCTTTGCTGAAGCGCTCTCCCAGAACTGCGGCTTGGTTGTGGTGGAGCGCAGCGGATTTGCTGAGGCCGAGGTTCTGCAGAAAGGCCTGCAGCAGCATGGTTTTCACCGGCTGTTGAGCCGCCACGCCTTTGAGCAAGGGCAGTGGTTGCTCGACCAGCCCTTGGCTCCGCCTCAGGGTCAGCCGCTTCCGAGCGATGGGGCTGCTATGGCGAGCGAGTGGGTGTTAGCGGCGCTGTTGCAATCGCGCTGATATTGACAGCTTGATGCCTTTATTTGGGCTGGCAATTTGTTCGTTGACTGGCGCTGAATTGAGTCTTCAAGTTTTCAAGCCGTTGGGAGGATTGACATCAATCAAGCGCTCGAGGACAATTTATTATCCGTCCGCAGGATAATCCCATCAGTCTCAATTCTGGGCATATTTGCGCCGTCTGCTTCTCGTGGTTTGCCACGAGTGCTTCCGTTAATTCCTTATTT
>CAJWAH010000127.1 GCA_913020095.1 uncultured Synechococcus sp. | reverse complement strand
TCAGCGATCTGCCGTTTTTGAGCTACCAGTGCGGCCCAGATCAAGCCGTGGCTGCCGCCGGCCGCTTTCTCAAGGAAACCGGCTGCGCTGGGGTGAAGTTGGAGGGCGGCGAGCCCGAAACCATCGCCGTGATCGACCGCCTGGTGCGCAGCGGCATCCCCGTGATGGGGCATCTGGGGCTAACGCCGCAATCGGTGCATCAACTGGGCTACCGGCGCCAAGCCACCGACCCGGTGGCGCAAGAGCGCCTGTGGCAACGGGCCCTGGAGCTGCAGCAAACCGGTTGCTTTGCCCTGGTGCTCGAGCACGTGCCGGCCGAGCTGGCCACGCGGCTCAGCGCTGAACTCAGCCTGCCGGTGATCGGCATTGGTGCCGGTGAGGGCTGCGACGGGCAAGTGCGCGTCAGCGCTGATCTGCTGGGGCTCACCCCGCAGCAGCCACCGTTTTCACCGGCGTTGCTGGATGGCCGCGAGCTGTTCAGCCAAGCCTTGCGCCAGTGGGTGCAGGGGGTTCAGAGCGCTCCAGTGCCGCCAGCAAATCACTCAGCACCGCATTGCTGAGGCTGAATCCCTCAGGGGCCAGCAAGCGCAAACGCTGGGCGCTGAGCTCCACCACACCGCGCTCAAGCCACCCAGCCAATGCGCGCTCGAGCCAAGCGCGATCGAAGTCCCATAGCCCTGCTTGCTGGAGCCAGGCCAGATCCACCCCCTCACGGCGGCGCAGGCCCACCAGCAACAGATCCTCAACAGGCGGCCAGCCGGCCCCTGGACCATCGCCTTGGCGGCCAGCTTGCGCTTGCACCCAGGCGCTGTAGGCCTCGCGCGTGCGCGGGCGCGCTAGGCGCTCTGGGCCCACACCAGCGGTGGCCCCGAGCCCCAAGGCCCACCAGCTCGCCCCACTCCAATAGACGCGGTTATGGCGGCTGGCCTGCCCTGGCAGGGCCCAACTGCTGATCTCGTAATGGCCATATCCCGCCGCCTGCAGCCGCTGGTGGGTGTGTTGCAAGCGATCGGCGGCCTGATCGTCGTCCGGCAGCAGCAGCTCGCCGCGGCCTTGGCGCCAGGCAAACACCGTGCCGGGCTCCACGATCAGGTCGTAGATCGATACATGGGGAGGGGCCTGAGCCAAGGCCTGGCTGAGCTCCCAATCCCAGGCCTCAAGGCTCTGCTGGGGCAGGTTGACGATTAAATCCAGGCTCCAGCTCTGCAGCAACGCCTGCTGCTGGGCCTGCCGCAACCAGCTGCAGGCTTCCCGCAGCTGGTTGGCGCGGTGACGGCGCCCCAACCGTTCGAGCACACCATCATCAAAGCTCTGCCCGCCAAGGCTGACGCGATTGATGCCCAGCGCCAGCACCGCCTCAAGGCGCTGGCGATCAAAGCTGGCCGGATCCATTTCCAAGGTGAGCTCAGCGCCCGGCGCCAAGCCCCAGTGGCTGCGAACCGCCCCCAGCAGTTGCGCCAACTGATCAGGCGACAACATCGATGGGGTGCCGCCACCGATGTAAACGGTCGACAGGGGCGGGCCCGCAGGCGCTGCTGCAAGGTCGCGCAGCAGCCAATGGAGGTAATCAGCAATCGACTGGGAGCGGCTGCCATCGGCCTGATCACCCAGGGGAACCACCGGGAAATCGCAGTAAAAACAGCGCCGATGGCAAAAGGGGATATGGAGATACAGGCTCCGGGGCGGGCGCCGACCCGCGGGAAGCGGCACACTCATGGCAATCTCCCTGGCAAATTCGCGCAGATCGCGCTCGCCGCGTCCCTCCAGTCTGATTGTGGAAGCTCTGCTCCTGCTGCTGTTTGTGATCTCCGGGGCTGCCGCTGGCTTCCTCGGGGTGGATCTGCTGCCGCCGCGCATGTTGATCCAGGTCACCAACCTGGAGGGCTTGCAGTGGGTGATGGGGGGCTTTGGCGCCTTCTTTGGCCTGATTGCCGGCTTCCTGTTCCAGCGGCTGCGGGCCCAGCTGATGCGCCAGGTGCGCACCATGCCCACCGATTTGCTGATCAGCCGGGCGGTGGGGCTGATCTTGGGTCTGCTGGTGGCCAATCTGCTGCTGGCACCAATCCTGCTGCTGCCGTTGCCCTGGGAAGTGGGCTTTGTGAAGCCGCTAGCGGCGGTGCTCAGCAACGTCTTCTTTGGCGTGAGCGGTTACAACCTCGCCGAAGTGCATGGCCGCACCCTGCTGCGGCTGTTCAACCCCAGCAGCACCGAAGCGCTGCTCGTGGCTGATGGGGTGCTGCAGCCCGCCAGCCCAAAGATCGTGGACACCAGCTTGATCATTGATGGCCGCCTCAGGGGCCTGCTGGACAGCGAAATCCTCGAAGGGCAGGTGATCGTGGCCCAGTGCGTGATCGATGAGCTGCAGCAGCTGGCTGATTCGGGCAACAGCGACAAGCGCAGCAAGGGCCGCCGCGGCCTCAAGTTGCTGGCTGCGCTGCGCGACAGCTACGGGCGCCGGCTGATCGTCAACAGCACCCGCTACGAAGGCGATGGCGTTGACGACAAGCTGCTCAAGCTCTGCAACGACACCGGCGGGCTGCTGCTCACCACCGACTACAACCTGGCCAAAGTGGCGCAGGTGCAAAACCTGCGGGCGCTCAACCTCAGCGAGCTGGTGATCAGCCTGCGGCCGGAGGTGCAACCGGGCGACCTGCTGCAGCTCAAAATCGTGCGCGAGGGCAAGGAAGCTGACCAGGGTGTGGGCTACCTGGAAGACGGAACGATGGTGGTGGTGGAATCAGGCAGAGGCAGCATCGGCGAGCGGCGCGAAGTGACGGTGACCGGCGCCTTGCAGACACCGGCAGGCCGAATGGTTTTCGCCCGAACGGCAGATGCTCGCTAGGCTCAGCCGACCAATCTCCTCGCCATGGATATCCGATCGGTGTCGGCGCCCTACGGCGACTCAGGTGGAGCCAGCTTCCGCACCCCACCGCCGGACCTGCCCTCGCTGCTGCTGAAGGAGCGGATCGTTTACCTGGGGCTGCCCCTGTTCTCCGATGACGACGCCAAACGCCAGATGGGCGTGGATGTCACCGAGCTGATCATTGCCCAGCTGCTCTACCTGGAGTTTGACAACCCCGAGAAGCCGATTTTCTTCTACATCAACTCCACCGGCACCAGCTGGTATTCGGGCGATGCCATCGGCTTTGAAACCGAAGCCTTCGCCATCTGCGACACGATCCGCTACGTGAAGCCACCGGTGCACACCATCTGCATCGGCCAGGCCATGGGCACCGCCGCGATGATCCTTTCGGCCGGCGCCAAGGGCCAACGGGCCTCACTCCCGAATGCCTCGATCGTGCTGCACCAACCCCGCAGCGGCGCCCGCGGCCAAGCCACCGACATTCAGATCCGCGCCCAAGAGGTGCTGCACAACAAGCGCACCATGCTGTCGATGCTCTCGGAGAACACCGGCCGCACCGTCGAGCAGCTGACCGCTGATTCCGATCGGATGACCTACCTGACCCCGGATCAAGCCATGGACTACGGCCTGATTGACCGGGTGCTGAGCAGCCGCAAGGAGCTGCCGGTCGCCGTCTGATCGTCCCCATTCATCTGTTCACCTCACCCGCGCATCAGCCATGCCCATCGGCACTCCTTCGGTTCCCTACCGCCTTCCCGGCAGCCAATACGAGCGCTGGGTTGACATCTACACGCGCCTTGGCGTTGAGCGAATCCTGTTCCTCGGCGGCGAAGTCAACGACGGTGTCGCCAATGCCCTGGTGGCCCAGATGCTGTATCTCGACTCAGAAGACAGCAGCAAGCCGATCTATCTGTACATCAACTCTCCAGGTGGATCCGTCACCGCTGGTTTGGCGATCTACGACACCATGCAGCAGGTGGCTCCAGACGTCGTCACCATTTGCTACGGCCTCGCAGCCTCAATGGGCGCATTTCTGCTGAGCGGAGGCTGCAAAGGCAAACGCCTAGCTCTGCCCAACGCCAGGATCATGATCCACCAACCGTTAGGTGGTGCCCAAGGTCAGGCCGTGGACATCGAAATCATGGCGCAGGAAATTTTATTTCTTAAAGAAACCCTGAATGGTTTGATGGCGGACCATACCGGCCAGCCCCTCGACAAAATCACCGAAGACACAGAGCGGGACTACTTCCTTTCTCCAGCAGAAGCGGTTGAATACGGATTGATCGATCGGGTTGTGGACAATCTCGGAGGCGAAGGAATCATTACGGGGGGCTGACACAGCCCACTTTCCCCACGATCCTACGTACTCAGTCCGATCCCACTCCGACCGGTTCTGTCTTTCCGTTTGATGTGTCCAGAGCCCGATGGCCAAATTTGACGCCCATCTGAAGTGCTCTTTCTGCGGAAAGTCCCAGGAGCAAGTGCGCAAACTGATCGCTGGGCCCGGTGTCTATATCTGTGATGAGTGCATCGATCTCTGCAACGAGATTCTTGATGAAGAGCTAATCGACGCCCAGGGAAATCCCCGTCACGGCGCCGAACCTTCCAAAAAAACTGCTGCAGGCGGCACGCGCAAAACCAGCAAACCTGCCCCAACGCTGGCCACGATCCCCAAACCCCAAGAGATCAAGGGTTTCCTCGACGAACAAGTTGTCGGTCAGGAGGCTGCTAAGAAGGTGATGTCTGTTGCCGTTTACAACCACTACAAACGTCTGGCCTGGCAGGGAGACGGCCAAGGGGAAGCCGCCCAAACCGCTACCCGTCTGCACAAGAGCAACATCCTGCTGATTGGTCCAACCGGC
>CAJWAH010000126.1 GCA_913020095.1 uncultured Synechococcus sp. | reverse complement strand
GGGGCATCGAGCGCGAGATCCCCATCATCGCCAGCGCCATGGATGGCGTGGTGGATGTGGCCATGGCAGTGAAGCTCTCCCAGCTCGGGGCGCTAGGGGTGATCAACCTTGAGGGGGTGCAAACCCGTTACGAGGACCCCAACGCGGTGCTTGATCGCATTGCTTCGGTCGGCAAGGACGAGTTCGTGCCGCTGATGCAGGAGATCTACAGCCAGCCGGTGCAAGAAAGCCTGATCCGCAAACGGATCCAGGACGTCAAAGCCCAAGGCGGCATCGCCGCAGTGAGCGGCACCCCCGTGGCGGCCCTGCGCTTTGGCAAAGCCATCGCCGAGGCCGGCGCCGATCTCTTTTTCGTGCAGGCCACGGTGGTGTCCACCAACCACACCGGCCCCGAGGGCCAGGAGACCCTGGATCTCGAAGCGCTCTGCCGTGACATGGGCGTGCCTGTGGTGATCGGCAACTGCGTCACCTACGAGGTCGCCCTGCAACTCATGCGTGCTGGCGCCGCTGGCGTGATGGTGGGCATTGGCCCTGGCGCCGCTTGCACCTCACGCGGCGTGCTCGGCGTGGGCATCCCCCAGGCAACGGCCGTGGCCGATTGCGCTGCCGCACGGGCGGATTACGAACAAGAGAGCGGCCGCTACGTGCCGATCGTTGCCGATGGCGGCATCGTCACCGGCGGCGACATTTGCAAGTGCATCGCCTGCGGGGCCGACGCCGTGATGATCGGCTCACCGATTGCTCGCGCTGAAGAAGCTCCCGGCCGGGGCTTCCATTGGGGCATGGCCACCCCAAGCCCTGTGCTTCCCCGCGGCACCCGCATCAATGTGGGCAGCACGGGCAGCCTGGAAAAAATCCTCCGCGGCCCAGCCAAACTCGACGACGGCACCCACAACCTGCTGGGCTGCCTCAAAACCTCGATGGGCACCCTCGGGGCTCGCACCATCAAAGAGATGCAGCAGGTGGAGGTGGTGGTGGCCCCGTCACTGCTCACCGAGGGCAAGGTGTATCAGAAGGCCCAACAACTGGGCATGGGCAAGTAAAACTCCAGTCCCAGACTGCGTCTAAGTGGTCGCAGGCGTTACTCTGTCCCCGTGCGGCTTTTCGCCGCACACTCCTCACACCACCACGCCCGGCGAGCCCGGGTTTTCGTCTTACACATCAACGCGGCTACGCAGCAAAAGGCCAGGCCATTGCTAGATTCCGCCTTAATCAACACACGCCGATGTCGAGCGCCGCTGCTGTCACTGACGCCTCCTTTGACCAGGACGTACTCCAGTGCGACGTTCCCGTCCTGGTGGATTTCTGGGCCCCCTGGTGCGGCCCGTGCCGGATGGTGGCGCCGATTGTTGACGAGATCGCCAAGGAGTTTGAAGGCCGCATCAAGGTGGTCAAGTTGAACACCGATGAGAACCCCAACGTCGCCAGCCAGTACGGCATCCGCAGCATCCCCACCCTGATGGTGTTCAAGGGCGGCCAAAAGGTTGACACCGTTGTGGGCGCTGTTCCGAAGACCACCTTGGCCAGCACCATTTCCAAATACCTCTGAGCTGAGTGACATCCCAACTGCCCGAAGCCATCCGTCAGCAGCTCGCTGACCTGGCCTTGGAGCTGGATGACCACTCCCATGGAACGATCGCCTGCGAGGTGCTCCGCACCTTGGTGGCGATCAGTCAATCCAATGCCGACAGCGGCGACTGGGAGCTGATTAACGGCACCCTGGCCGACATGGCTGAAGCACTCGATGTGTTTCAGCCCCACCGCCAGATCCGCAAGGTGGCGATCTTTGGTTCGGCGCGGACACCGGAAGACGACCCGGTGTACGCGCTTGCAGTGGATGTGGCCGCCCAGGCTGTGGCCTGCGGCTTTGAAGTGATGACTGGCGCTGGGCCTGGCGTTATGGAAGCCGCCAATCGCGGCGCAGGCGCTGGGCAGTCGTTTGGGCTCAACGTGCAACTGCCCTTTGAGCAATCGGCCAATCCCTACATCGATGGCGACGAGAAGCTGCTGACCTTCCGCCATTTCCATACCCGCAAGCTGTTTTTCCTGCGCGAAACCGACGCCATCGTTGTGATGCCTGGCGGGTTTGGCACGCTCGATGAATTGTTTGAAGGTCTCACGCTGATTCAGACCTCCAAAAATCCCCCTGTGCCGATCGTGCTGCTCTGCCCCCAAGGGGATGACTACTGGGAGCGTTGGCACAGCTATGTGGACCGTGCCCTGCTGGACCGCGGGCTGATCTCCGCTGAAGACAACGGGCTGTACACATCGGCCTCCACCGCCGAGGAAGCCCTACATCAGATCCAGGATTTTTACCGGGTCTTCCACGCCAGTCGCTTCCGCGGCGAGCACCTGCAGCTGCTGCTGCATTGCGAACTCCCCACCAGCGAGCTGCACGAGATCAATGCCCGTTTCCAAGATCTGCTGCTGGGCGGAACCATCACCAGCCTGCTCTGCCAAGACGAATCGGGGCGCTCCAGACATTGCCTGGAGTTCTGGTTTGATCAAACCAAGGTGGGACGTCTCTACGCCTTAATTCAGTACCTCAACAACCTCACTCTGCCGGCCATTAGCCAGCAACAGAAACCACTGAGGAGCCTCGGGCAAGCGGCGTGATTGGCGTCGTTGATTACGGAATGGGCAATCTCCACTCAGTGGAGAAAGCTCTGCAGCGCTTACAAGCCAGCGCCATCCGCCTCAGCGAACCAAGTCAAGCCGAGGACTGTCAGGCCCTGTTATTGCCTGGCGTTGGGGCCTTTGACCCAGCCATGCAAAAGCTCAACAGCAGTGGCTGGAGCCAGCAATTGAAGCAGTGGAGCGCGGCGCAACGCCCCTTGCTTGGAATCTGCCTGGGTTTGCAGCTGCTGTTTGAAAGCAGCGCTGAAGGCCAAGAACCAGGGCTGGCCCTCTTGCCTGGACGCGTTGAACCCTTGCCGCCGCAGGCGCAGGAACGCTGCCCCCACATGGGTTGGGCGCCACTGACCGCTCAGCACCCCAGCCCCTTGCTGGCCGCCGATGAACAGCCCTGGATGTACTTCGTGCATTCCTTTGCCGCCATCGCCACCGATCCCGACACCGTGACGGCCACAGCTCCCTATGGAGACCACGCCGTCGTGGCGGCTGTCGGGCGTGGGTCGCTGCAAGCCACTCAGTTCCATCCCGAAAAATCAGGCCGCTGCGGCTTGGCTCTGCTGCAGCGCTGGCTGAGCAGCGTCCAGTAACGGCCATGGCGCTGCGGCTGAGCAACGGTCAGAAGCTGCATAGCCCCGAGGGCTTGGAAGCCAGACCCACCACTGGCCTGGTGCGACAGGCCGTGATGAACATCCTGGCGGCCGAGCTTCCTGGTTGCCGCTGGCTTGATTTATGCAGCGGCAGTGGAGCGATGGCCTGTGAAGCCCTGCTGCAAGGGGCGCTTTGGGTGCAAGCCGTGGAGCGAAATCCCAAGATCGCAGCGGCTGCGCGCCGCAACCTTCAAGGCCTGGGAGAACGCTGGCAAGGGAAATGGGCTCTCGAGATCAGCTCAGTGGAGCGCTGGCTGCAGAGGAGCTGCCCTGAACCCTTCGATCTGATCTATGCCGACCCGCCCTACGCCGCAGGGCTCTATGCACCGATGATTGAGCTGATCACAGCAGGCGGTTGGCTCAAATCAGATGGGCAGCTGCTATTGGAATGCAGCACCAACGACAGACCCCTACCGCCAAAAGGATGGCAACAAAAAAAGAGCGCCGTTACGGGCGCAGCGTGGTGTTGCAGTGGGAATTGGAAGCCGGCTAGGGCTCAGCCGCCCAGGGCGCTACCGCGGCGGTATTGATTCCAAGCTGCCACGAACAGGCCCAGCAGAGTCACAGGAATGAGGCCCAGAACGATGCCGCAGAGAAGAGGTTCGATCATCGCGCCAGGGAAATTGCCACTTGATGTCTCGCAATCTAGGGGGCGACACGCCAATGTTGGGTGAGGTTTGGCCAAGGCGACATCCTTTGACAGGCTCCGAGCTCCTGGACGAAGAGCCCCGCAAGCGGGGGTTGATCACAGCCTTGGTGGTGTTGGCCGTGGTGGCGCTTGTGGCCATGTCAGCCCTGGTGGCCAGCGCCAACAGCCGTGATCCCTACGTCACCAGCAGCCTGGAGAAAGTGGGCGATCAGGAGCACGGCAGCAAGCTGTTTTTGATCAACTGCGCCGGCTGCCATGGGATTGCTGCCCAAGGGGTGGTGGGTCCCAACCTGCATGGGGTCAGCCAACGCAAAAACGACCCGGCGCTGATTCAACAGGTGATCAGCGGCAAAACCCCTCCCATGCCGAGCTTCCAGCCAGACCCCCAATCCATGGCTGATCTCCTCGCCTATCTGCACGAGCTGCAGTGACGGCCCAGCTGGCCGTGGTGCTCGTGGAACCCAGTGGCCCGCTGAATGTGGGCAGCGTGGCTCGCCTGTGCGCCAACTTCGGTGTGGCCTCGCTGCGGCTCGTGGCGCCGCGCTGCGATCCCACCGATCCCCAGGCCAAACAGATGGCCGTTCGAGGCCTCGAGCAGCTGCTGTCCTGCCAGCTCTACCCATCCCTCCAGGACGCTGTTGCTGACTGCCGCCGGGTGGTGGCCTGCTCCGGACGCGTGGAGGCCAAAGAGCGGGAGCACCTGCTGCCCGATCAGGCGCTGCAGTGGCTAATGGAGCCCAAAGCAGGTCCAAGCCATGTAGCCCTGGTGTTTGGCCGCGAGGACCACGGGCTGCACAGCAGCGAATTGAATCTCGCCGGGAAGCTGCTGCGCATTC
>CAJWAH010000125.1 GCA_913020095.1 uncultured Synechococcus sp. | reverse complement strand
TCTCGCCGATGGGCACCAGCCCGTTCGAATTTGCAGAGATCCAGAACGTTGGCGGCAGGAACGCGAGCAACAATTCCCAGGCAGTGAGCGCTTCTGGCAGCTCTGCCAGCGATTGCACGCCAGCAACTGGGCCTTCGCTGCGCGACGTCCGGTGCTCCCGCCTCGCAACGGCTGGGATCTCAACCAGCTGCTGGGAGCCATCGGCCCCGGCAATGTGCTCAGCGGGCTGCTCACTGCAGCCACGGTGGCCGACCTCTTGCGGCTCTGCGGCTGCAGCGGCCCTAAGCACCAGCGGCTGCGTCGGTTTTTGGATCTGCAGCTGAAGCTCTATTCCCAAGAGCCGGCCAATCGCACCGCAGCGCTCTACGGGGTCACGGTGCTGGCGATGGTGCAGGAGCCCCTCGGGCTCTGGCACTTGCACGGCTCAATGCAAGAGCTCAGCACCAGCCTGGAAACAGCGCTGCACCAAGCCGGCGGTGAGCTGCGCCTGCGGCATCGGGTGGACACGCTGCAAGCCACCAGCGACGGCTGGCATGTGCAGGGGATAGGGCCCAAGGGGCAGAGCTTTTCTATCGGGGCTGCCGATGTGGTGTGCAGCCTGCCGCCCCAAATCTTGCCCAAGTTGCTGGGCGATCAAATGCCAACAGGACTGCAGCGGCGTGTGGAAGGGCTGGGTGATCCCTCCGGAGCCCTGGTGCTCTATGGCGCAGTGACGCGCGATGCCCTGCCAGCTGACTGCCCATCACACCTGCAATTGGATTGGCAACAGCCCGGCTCACTGTTCATCTCCATCAGCCAAGAGGGCGATGGCCGCGCTCCAGCAGGGCAAGCAACGGTGATCGCCAGCGTGTTCACCGGCGCCAAGCGCTGGTTTGACCTTGAGCCAGCGGCTTACACAACAGCCAAAGCCGAAGCGCAACGGGGCATTGAGGCCGGCCTTCAGCAACTGCTCGGGCTTCAAGAGAGCCACTGGCTGCACCGCGAGCTCGCCACACCACGGGGCTTTGCGCGCTGGACAGGTCGCCCCTTTGGCTTCGTTGGCGGCATCGGTCAGGCGCCAGATCGCTTTGGCCCCTTTGGCTTAGCGAGCCGCAGCCCCCTCGCCGGGCTCTGGCTCTGCGGTGATGCGATCTATCCCGGCGAGGGAACCGCTGGGGTGAGCCTCTCAGCGGAGATGGCGGTGCGCCAGTTGCTCGCTCAAAGAAACGTGGGCCGAGCGGCTTGAGCTGTGGCCAACGCCTGCTGTAACCCCGTCCAGTCCTCCGCCTCCACCTGCTCAGCCAAGTGGTGCAACGCCTTGCTATAGGCGGCCAGGGCCTGCTGAACGGCCTCACGATTGCAGCGGGCCATCAGGCTGCCCAGCTCCGGATTGCCCCCACCGATGCGGGTGGTGTCGGCAAAACCCGATGAAGCCAACGCTTGCAGCAGTCCCTGGGGCTCGGCTGCCGCGGCGCTCTGCAACAGGGCCGCGCTCACCAAGACCGGCATGTGCGAGATGAAGGCCACCGCCCGGTCGTGTTCAGCCGGGTCGCACTCGAGCACGGTGCTGCCCAGGTCTCGGCCAAGGGCGCGGGCTATCTCCAGATCAGCGGGGCTCTCCTGCCCACTGGGGGTGATCACCCAGGGGCGCCCCTGGAACAACCCAGCCACACCAGCCTCAACACCCGCTTCGGCGGTGCCGGCCATGGGATGACAACCCACAAACCGTGGCAACTGGGGCTGCCAGGCCGCCAGCACCGGCTGCTTCACCGAACCGGTATCGAGCACCAACGCCTCTGGTGGCAGCGCCTGCAGCAGGGCCGCCTTGGGCTCCACCAACTGATTGAGCGGCAACGCCAGCAACACCAAGCCGCAGCCGTTGAGGCAGCTCAAATCACTGGAGGCCTCATCCACCAAGCCCCGTTCCAAGGCGCGCTCCACCGTGCTCTGGCGATGGGCCACTCCCACCACCCGATGGCCGCGCTGCCGCAGGTCCAGTCCCAACGAGCCACCGATCAGCCCAAGGCCCACCACGCCAATGGCTTGACCAGCCAGACAGTCGGCCAACGACCTTGCAGTTGTCATCAAGCGCACCTCCAGCTCAGATCAGCTTCCTACGATCCGGCAACCCACAGTGGCGGATGCAGGAAGCCCAGGCCCACCACAAGCTCAAGCAGCTGCTGGGCAGCCGGGCTGGCTCCGGGTGGCCCCATGGGCTGACGCTGACTCGGTTGGTTGCCCGCAGCCTGCGGCGCTCTGACCACAGCCTCTTCCCGATTCGCGAAGGGCAACGCAGCGAGTGGATGCTGAGCCTGCTGCTGCCAGCGGTCCTGAGCGAAGCGCCGATCGCCCTGGTGGCAAGCGAACCGCTGCAACGCCGGTTGCTGCAGCACGAGCTGCCGCTGCTGCGCAGTGCTGGCTTGGTGCGCCCCGTTTGGCAAGGCACAACAGCTCCCGCCAGTCCCTGCCTCTGGATGCTCTCGCCTGGGGACTTGGTGCAGGTGTGGCAAAGCAACCAGCTCGGCGAGCACCAGCTGCTGTGCGCAGAAGCCGAACAACTCGAAGAACTGCTTGGGGACGGGCAAGCGGTCCGCATTGAGCCGGAGCACTGGGATCAACTCTCCGCTAGCCAACCGCCCTTGCGCGAAGCCTTGGTGCAACTGCATGAGCGCCTCAGCCGGCAACTGCTCAACCGCCCCCTGGCCCGGCAGCCCAAGCTCGCCATCAGCCGCGAGCAGGAAGCCCCCTTGCGCTTGCTACTGCAAGGCCGAACTGATCTGCCCAGCCCCTGGCAACGCTGGCTTGATTGCGGCGATCACAGCTGGACCAGCTGGGCGATCCCCGATGCCGAGCAACTGCGCTGGAGCTTGGTGCGCCAACCGCTTCGGCCATTGCAAAGTCTCCACGGCGTGCTGGAGCAGCGCGGTGCCGTACTGGCTGGCAGCTGGGCACCGGAAGGGGTTCGTCTCGACGCCTTAGGGCTGAACGAGCCTGTGGTGATCAGCCTGGGGGACGCCCAACGGGAGGAGGCGCTGCCGCTGTTTGCTCCACGCCAACAACCCTTCCCCAACAGCGCCGACTACGCCGGCCACCTGCTCGATCAATGCCGTCGTTTGGTCTTAGGGCAGGGGGGCTTGAGCATTGTGGTGATCGACGACAACCCACTGCGGCAATGGCTCACCAGCGCCTTGGCAGCGGAATTTGGGCGGCGTGTGGACCATGAACAGACAGCGCCAGAGAGCAATGGCGTGGTCGTCTGCCGTTGGCAGTGGTGGTTGCAAAACCATGAGCAACTTCCTGTGCCATGCCAGTTGGTGGTGGGATCGCTGCCGATAGCGAGCCTGGAAGACCCACTCACCGCAGCCAGGGTGGAAGCCCTGCGCCGCGCGGGCCGCGATTGGTTCCGCGAATGGTTGTTGCCCGATGCCTGTGATCGCTTGCAGCGAAGCGTTGCGCCCTTACGCGGCCAGCAACCTCAGCCTCGCCTCGCCATCCTCGATGGCCGATTGCGTAGCCGCAGCTGGGGGCAACAGCTGCTCAGCGCACTCGAGCCCTGGGAGCGGCTCGAACAACTGAGGCCCGACTAGCCTGGTTCCATGGGAGAAGCCAAACGTCGCGCTCAGCAGGGATTGCCGCCGCGGGAGCCCAAACGCGAGAGCCCCAAAGACACCTCACCTCGGATCGTCAGCTGGTTTCCGCTGACTCGAAACCAGGCCAATCAGTTCGTCAAAGTCACCACCCGCGGCGCTTGGGTGGGCATTGGAGTCCTGGTGGTGTTCTGGATTGTGCTGCGCTTCATTGGCCCTGCAGCGGGCTGGTGGACCCTCGCTGACGGCTAACCCAATCCGTCAGCGCTCGCTAACAAGGCTCGAACCAGTAGGTATTTACACCTCCCCAAAAGGGAAGCAAACCTTAGAATCTGATCAATAGTCTTAATCCTGTGTTCCTGCGACTGGCTGCCCAGTACCAAGACCTGGTCAAGGATTTGGTGCTTACCCTCGAAGCCTTAGCCGAGGGCCTAAAACAGCAAGGCGTCGCCGCGAGCTGTTACAGCTGCGGCACCGACGGAAGCCACGGCGCTTCATTCGTCGCCGACATGACTGACGGCCATGCCGTTCGTTTCTTAGTGACTGGACTTGGCATCTCCTGGGTTGAGATGCGCAATGGCGTTGAGCTGGTGAAGCTCGAAGGCGCTGAGGCGATCCAAGAGCTGGATCGCCTCAGCTGCCACCTACGCAGCCTTCAGCGCAGCGAAGCCGTCGAAGCCTGATCCAGCTCAGCTGGCTTCAGCCAAGGGCTTGGGAGCTTCAGCCGGACGCTCAGCTCCCTGCTTGCGCTTGGCACCAACCGCCGCCAGGGGCTTCATCGAATTGGCCGTCACATCAGCGCCAGCAGTGAGCTTTTCGCGGGTGAGCTGCTCAATCTCTTGGCAGGCCTCGGGGTTTTGCTCGAGCCAAGTGATCGTGTTGTCGCGGCCTTGGCCAACGTTGTCGCCGTTGTAGCTGTACCAAGCACCTTTACGGACCACCACGCCGGTTTCCTCAGCGAGGTCCAACAGGCATCCCAAGGTGCTGATGCCGCGGCCAAACAGGATGTCGAACTCGGCGATGCGGAACGGTGGTGCCACCTTGTTTTTGGCCACCTTGACCTTGGCCCGAATGCCGTACTCCTCCGTGGCGCGCTTGAGGGTCTGCATGCGGCGGATATCGAGACGCACCGAGGCATAGAACTTCAGTGCGTTACCACCGGTGGTGGTTTCTGGATTGCCGTAGGTGACGCCGATCTTGAGCCTGAGCT
>CAJWAH010000124.1 GCA_913020095.1 uncultured Synechococcus sp. | reverse complement strand
TTTTGGAAAACCTGTTCCCCCCAATCCCCTCAGAGCTGATCATGCCTCTGGGGGGGTTTTATGTGCAGCAGGGTCAGCTCAGCTTCATCCCTGTGGTGTTGGCGGGCTTGATCGGCACGGTGATCGGCACCCTGCCTTGGTATGGCATCGGCCGATTGATCAATGAAGAGCGCATTGAGCACTGGCTTGAGCGCCATGGCCGCTGGATTGGCATCAGCCCTGCTGATTTGGTGCGCAGCCGCAAATGGTTCAGCCGTTACGGCACCTTGCTGGTGTTCTGGGGTCGCTTGCTGCCCGGGATTCGCACGCTGATCTCCGTGCCCGCGGGAATTGAGTTGATGCCGTTTGTGCCGTTTCTGCTGTGGACAACGGCCGGAAGCTTGATTTGGACGTTGCTGCTCACCTTGGCGGGCTTTGCCCTCGGTGAGGGCTACAGCAACGTTGAGGTCTGGATTGAGCCGGTCTCGAAGGTCATCAAAGTGGGCCTGGTGGTGGCCGCCGTGGCGGTGGCGGTGTGGCTGGGCTTGCGCATTTGGCGTCGCCGCCACACCGCCGATTGAGCTCAGAACGGCACGTCGTCGTCGCTGGCGCCGCCGCCGAAGTTGGCGTTCTGCTCGCTATCGCGCCTGGAGCCGAGCAGTTCGAGCCGGTCAACGCGAACCACTGGCTTGGAGCGCTCCTCGCCACTGGCCCGGTCGGTCCAACGGTCCAATTTCAGTGAGCCGATGATTCCCAGCAGGGAGCCTTTCTTGACGTAGTCAGCGGCCACTTGGGCTTGCTTGCCCCAGATCTCCAGGTTGAACCAGTCGGGCTCGTCGTCGCGGCTGCGGCGATTGACGGCCATGGTCAGGTTGGCAACAACGCTGCCGGATTCGAAGTAACGCACCTCGGGGTCGCGGCCAGCGCGGCCAACGAGGGTGACGGAATTGACGCCCATGGGTCTCTCCTTTGTCGATGGGTCAATGATGCGCCACCTGGTCGGGGCGCCTATCCCCAGTGGTTCCACCGCTGCGTCCGGTTGTTGCGTGTCAGTACCCAAACAGCATTGAAAATCACATCTATGATTCGCCGGCTTAATGGCTTGACATCTCATGTTTTGGCGTCGTTTTCAGCTTTCCCGCGATATCGGGATTGATCTGGGCACCGCCAACACCCTGATCTATGCCACAGGCAAGGGGATCGTGTTGCGTGAACCGTCGGTGGTTGCCATCGACCTCGATAAAGGCGTTCCCCTGGCGGTTGGCGAAGAAGCCAAGTTGATGCTCGGGCGCACGCCGGGAAACATCCGTGCGGTGCGTCCCCTGCGCGACGGCGTCATTGCTGACTTCGACGCTGCTGAGCAGATGATCAAGTACTTCATCCAGAAGGGGAATGAAGGCCGCGGCATGGTGGCCCCCCGCTTGGTGATCGGCATCCCCAGTGGCGTCACCGGTGTGGAGCGCCGTGCTGTGCGCGAAGCCGGACTGGGTGGCGCCCGCGAAGTGCACCTGATTGATGAACCGGTGGCGGCTGCCATCGGCGCTGGTCTGCCGGTGACTGAACCAGTGGGCTCGATGATCGTTGACATCGGCGGTGGCACCACCGAGGTGGCGGTGCTCAGCCTTCAAGGCACCGTGATTTCTGAATCGGTGCGCGTTGCCGGCGATGAACTCAGCGACTCGATCACCAGCTACCTGAAAAAGGTGCACAACCTGGTGGTGGGTGAGCGCACCGCGGAAGAGATCAAGATCCGCATCGGCTCGGCCTTCCCCGACGATGAGTTCGATCAGACCGCCATGGATGTGCGTGGTCTGCACCTGCTCTCTGGTTTGCCCCGCACCATCAACGTGCGCGCTGGCGATATCCGCGAAGCGATGATCGAACCGCTCAACGTGATCGTTGAGGCGGTGAAGCGCACCTTGGAGCGCACTCCCCCTGAACTGGCTGCTGACATCGTTGACCGCGGCATCATGCTGGCCGGCGGCGGCGCGCTGGTGCGCGGCATCAGCGACCTGGTGAGCAATGAAACCGGGATCCTCACCCACGTGGCAGAAGATCCTCTGCTGTGTGTGGTGAATGGCTGCGGCCGCGTGCTCGAGGACTTCAAGCGCCTGGGCCGTGTGCTGGATGCCTCTGAGTTCAGCCGTTTGGCCAACTAAGCCATGGCGATGGGTCGGCGGCTGTCGCGCCTGCTGGATCGGTCTTTATTGCTGAGCACAGGGCCTTGGCTGGTTCTGCTGCTCTTCTTTTTGGTGGTGCGCGTTTCTAAAGGCGCCCCGTTGGCCGATCTCTATGCCCAGCTCAGCCGACCGTTTTGGCCTGGTTCAGCCCAATCGGAATGGCTCAAAGAGTCCCAGCAGTTGGAAGATCAGCAGCGCATTGCCACCCTTGAGGGCCGCTTGGCTCGCCTTGAGCAAGATCAGCAGCTGCGCAATCAAGCCGGTGATTGGATCACCGCTCCTGTGATCAGCCGCCGCATTGAAGGCTGGTGGCAGCAACTGGAATTGGGTGCTGGTCGGGTGCAGGGCATCAAAACCGGTGCGGTCGTCACCGGCCCTGGCGGTGTGTTGGGCCGCATCAGCAGCGTGACTCCGAGCACCTCCCGGGTGCAGTTGCTGACCGATCCCTCCAGCCGCGTGGGCGTCGAGCTGCAAGGCGGAAAGGGTCATGGCCTGCTGTTTGGTGAGGGCTCCAGCCGGCCGCTGGTCAAATTCCTCAATAACGATGTGACCGTTCAGCCCGGTGATGTGGTGGTCACCTCCAAGGCCAGCTCGGTGTTTCCGGCCAACTTGATCATTGGCGTTGTGCAGAGCGTCAACACCCAAGCCGGGCCTGCTCCCCAGGGCTTGGTGCAGCTCTCAGCTCCAGCTGATCAGATCGATTGGGTGCGGGTGCGCTGATGGCTGATCGCTCCTGGTGGCGGCTGCAGGCGTTGATCCTCACCAGCCTGCTGTTGCTGCTGCTCACGATCGCCACCCCGGCTTGGTTGCGGCTTGATGGCATGCCTCCCAGTTGGCCAGTGCTGTGGCTGTTGCCTTGGGCTGTTGTGGAAGGTCCGATTGCTGGGGCGTTGGCGGCGGTGTTGGTGGGCCTTGGCTTTGATTCGTTCTATGGCCAGGGCATCAGCTCGATCCCTGTGCTGGTGTTGTTGGCCCTGTGGTGGGGTCAGTTCCGCGATGCGCGCCGGCCTTTGGAGCGCAGCACCACCCTTGGTTTGCAGGCTTTGCTGGGCAGCTTGCTGCTGAGTGCCAGCTTTGCGCTGCAGTTGCACTGGCGCGGTGGATCGGTGGCTTTGGCCTGGCAGGTGAGCCTGGCGCAAGCGCTGCTCACGGCCCTATTGGCACCGGTGGTGTGTTCTGTGCAGGTGCTCTTGTGGAGGCGCCTCACTCCAGATGATGGCCGTTAAAAAAAGGCTGCTGTTGCTGGCTGTGCTGGCGGCCCTGTTGGGGGGCTGCAGCCCTGGGCCCAAGCCCAATGAATTGCAGTTCTGGACGATTCAGCTGTCGCCCAAATTCGATCCCCTGATCCGCTCGATGTTGGCGGAGTGGGAAGAGCAGAACCCTGGCGTGAACGTGCGCTGGACGGACCTGCCGTTTGGCTCGGTGGAGCGCAAGTTGCTGGCGGCTGTTTTTGCCCGCACAGCGCCCGATGTGGTGAACCTCAACCCGCTGTTTTCGGCCAATCTCGCCAGCAAAGGTGGATTGCTGCCCCTGCAGCAACGGCTCTCCCCTGAGGTCAAAGCCTCCTATTTGCCCAGGGTGCTCAAGGCCGCCGAGCAAGACGGCGAGCTCTATGCCCTGCCCTGGTATCTCACCGCCCGCATCACCCTGGCCAACCAGCGGTTGCTCAAAGCCGCGGGCTACAGCCAGCCTCCAGCCACCTGGGCGGAGGTGCCGGCCTATGCCGAGGCTGTGAAAAAGCGCACGGGCCGCTATGCCCTGTTTGTGACTGTGGTGCCCGATGGCTCAGCTGAGCTGCTGGAGTCGATGGTGCAGATGGGCGTGCAGCTCGTCGATGAGCGCTACCGGGCGACGTTCAACAGCCCTGAAGGCCGCCGCGCGTTTGCGTTTTGGACTGACCTCTACCGGCGCGGTCTGCTGCCTAGAGAGGTGGTGAGCCAAGGCTTCCGGCGCGCGATTGAGCTGTATCAGAGCGGCGAGTTGGCGCAATTGGCCAGTGGCGCTGAGTTCCTCGCCACGATCCAGACCAATGCACCCCAGGTGGCGGCTGACACGGTGCCGTATCCGCCGGTGACCGGCACCGATGGGGCAGCCAACGTCGCTGTGATGAATCTGGCGGTGAGCCGCCAGAGCCGCCGGCCGCAGCTGGCGGTGGATTTGGCCAGCTTCATCACCAACCCAGCGAACCAGTTGCGCTTTGCCCAGGCAGCGCGGGTGTTGCCATCCAGTGCGCCTGCGTTGAAGGAGCTCGAGCAGGAGTTGGCTGGAGCTCAAGGCCGTGATGGTTTGGTGGGTGCAGCGCGGTTGATGAGCGCGGAGACCTTGGCGCGGGCGCGGGTGCTGGTGCCAGCTGATCCAGGCATTAAGCGCTTGCAAGCCATCATTTATGGCCAGCTGCAACGGGCGATGTTGGGCCGTATGAGCAGTGATGCCGCCATCGCAGAGGCCGAACGGCAGTGGAATGCCTATGCGGCCGCACGCTGGCCTTAATTCCTTAAGAGAATCGAAAGAGTTGTGTCCGTTACAGCCATATCTCCTCTTTTTTCGGCTCGGTCAGGGTCTGCGCATCTGTAGGGTTGCGTCCTGTAAATATTCCGCTCGCTGATGCAATCGGGAGAGTCCACTCCCAATCAGCCGACCGCAACCCTGTTGGTGGTCGACGATGAGCCGGCAGTGCGTCGCGTCA
>CAJWAH010000123.1 GCA_913020095.1 uncultured Synechococcus sp. | reverse complement strand
GGTCGATGGCCTTGTCGGGCAGGAAGCGATCCGAGATGTAGCGATCGCCGAGGGTGGCGGCGGCCACCACGGCATCGTCGGTGATCTTGAGGCGGTGGTGCGCTTCGTAGCGTTCACGCAGGCCCATCAGGATTTCGATGGTGTCCTCAACGGAGGGTTCGCCAACGTTGACGGGCTGGAAGCGACGCTCGAGGGCGGCATCGCGCTCGATGTGCTTGCGGTATTCATCGAGGGTGGTGGCCCCGATGCACTGCAGCTCACCACGTGCGAGGGCTGGTTTGAGGATGTTGGCGGCATCGATGGCGCCTTCAGCAGCACCAGCACCGATCAAGGTGTGCACCTCATCGATCACCAAGATCACGTTGCCGGCGCCACGGATCTCATCCATGATCTTTTTGAGGCGCTCTTCAAATTCGCCCCGGTATTTGGTGCCAGCCACCAACAAACCGATATCCAGTGTCAGAACACGCTTGTCTTCAAGGATGTCGGGAATTTCACCAGCGTTGATCCGCTGAGCCAAGCCTTCGGCAATGGCGGTCTTGCCGACGCCAGGTTCACCGATCAAGACGGGATTGTTCTTGGTGCGGCGGCCCAGGATCTGGATGACGCGATCAATCTCGTTGTGGCGACCAACCACAGGATCAAGCTTGCCGTCGCTGGCCAGCTGGGTGAGGTTGCTGCCGAACTCGTCGAGTGTTGGGGTCTTGGTGGAACCCTTGCCGCCACCGCCGGTGGCCACCTCAGCGGTTTCGCCGAGCATGCGGATCACCTGGGTGCGCACCTTGGCCAGGTCAACACCGAGGTTCTCCAGAACGCGTGCGGCGACGCCTTCGCCTTCGCGGATCAGGCCCAAGAGCAGGTGCTCAGTGCCGATGTAGTTGTGGCCGAGCTGACGGGCTTCTTCGAGGGAGAGCTCGAGGACGCGTTTGGCGCGGGGGGTGAAAGGAATCTCCACCGCCACAAAGCCGGAGCCGCGACCAATGATTTTTTCGACTTCAACGCGAGCGTCTTTGAGGTTGACGCCCATGGACTTCAAGACCTTGGCCGCAACACCGGTGCCTTCCCCAATCAGACCCAAGAGGATCTGCTCGGTGCCAACGAAGTTGTGACCAAGACGCCTGGCCTCTTCTTGGGCCAGCATGATGACCTTGATGGCCTTCTCGGTAAAGCGCTCAAACATGGAGCCTGGGGCCGCTCAGAGTGACAACACGCTATCAGGATTGAAGGGGTTGTTGCAGGGTGAAAACCGATGGAACTTCGCAACATCAAAGTTTGCAGGTTTTGAAGGCGCTGCTCTCAGTGAGACCCAAGTCACGGCCGCGTTTTTTCTCGCCGTTAGCAACACTTAGTTGCCCTCTGTTGGCATTACTCAGGACGGTTATCCGTACGGTCTTGAATTTGCTTCAAATCAAGGCATTTCAGCAGGGCATCCTCACCGTTGCGGTAGTAACCGCTGCGTTGTCCGCAACTGATGAAGCCCAGGGCCCCATAAAGGTGGATGGCGGCTCGATTGCTCGCGGCCACCTCGAGCGAGGCCTTGCTGCAGCCCAGCTCTTGCGCCTGTAGCAGTAAGGCCTGCAGCACTTGGCGCCCGAGCCCCCGGCGCTGCTGCTCTGGTTGAACCGCCACCAACATCACCTGCAGTTCGCCCGCCACCAGCCAGCCGCTGGCCAGGCTGAGCAGCTGAGATCGCCCGTGGTCCCAGCGCCCAACGGTCAGTCGCTGCGGGTGCTCAAGCTCCTTGAGCCATTGCCCTTCGCTCCAAAAGCCGCCTAGGGCTTGTTGGTCAAGGGCCAGGCACGCCGCCAGGTCGCAGGCAGCCAGTGGTTGTGGATCCTGCGGACTGAAAGGATGGGAGCACGTTGAAGCTTGCGTTGTTCCCGTCATGGTCAGCACCTCCCCGGTTGCGACGAGTCCGCTGCCTTGGGCAGCTGGGGGAGTTGATCTCAGCAGCCCCAACCGCAATCTTGCTCCGCTCAGCACCGACATCGATCCAGACGGTCGCCTGCGCGTTGGCGAGTGCGTGTTGAGCGAGCTGGCCCAGCGCTTTGGCACACCGCTCTATGTGATTGATGAGCGCAGCTTGCGCCAGGCCTGCAGCGCCTACCGCGAGGCATTGGAACGTCATTACCCAGGGCCTTCGTTGGCTGTCTACGCCTCCAAGGCGAACAGCAGCTTGGCGATCACCGCCGTGGTGGCATCGGAAGGGTTGGGCCTTGATGCCGTCTCAGCCGGTGAGTTGTTGACGGCACTCGAGGGGGGCATGCCGCCTGAGCGGATCGTGCTGCATGGCAACAACAAATCCAGCGAGGAATTGGCCCTGGCCGTGCAAAACGGCGTGACGGTGGTGGTCGATAACTGGCACGACATCACCCTGCTGCAGGAGTTGGCCCAGGGCCGCACCGAACCGGTGGCGCTGATGTTGCGCTTCACCCCTGGCATTGAGTGCCACACGCACGAATACATCCGCACTGGCCATCTCGATAGCAAGTTCGGCTTTGATCCCGATCAGCTGGAGCAGGTGCTGACCCATCTGGCTGGCTGCCGTTGGGCCCGGGTTCAGGGTCTGCATGCCCATATCGGTTCTCAAATTTTTGAAGTGGAGCCCCACCGCGACCTGGCGGCTGTGCTGGCTGATGCCTTGGTGCTGGCTCGCCGCCTGGGCCATGACCCCAGTGATCTGAATGTGGGTGGTGGTTTGGGTATCCGTTATGTGGCCTCCGACGATCCACCGAGCATCGATGGCTGGGTTCAGGTGGTCGCCGAAGCGATGGTGGCGGCCTGCCGGGAGCGCAATCTCGAGCTCCCCCGTCTGTTGTGCGAGCCAGGCCGATCCCTGGTGGCTCCTGCCGGGGTGACCCTTTACACCGTTGGCAGCCGAAAGCAGATCCCCGATCTCAATACGTATGTGGCTGTCGATGGCGGCATGAGCGATAACCCCCGCCCGATCACCTACCAATCGGAGTACACCGCTTGTTTGGCCGATCGCCCGGGGGCGGAAGCCACAGAAACCGTGACCTTGGTGGGCAAACACTGCGAATCTGGCGATGTCTTGCTCAAGCAGTTGCCTCTGCCGGCCACTGAGCCTGGTGATGTGCTGGTGGTGCTCGCCACAGGCGCCTACAACGCCTCGATGGCCTCCAACTACAACCGCATCCCCAAGCCGGCGGCCGTGTTGGTGGCTGATGGCTGCGCCGAGCTGGTGCAACGGCGGGAGAGGCCAGACGAACTGTTGCGCTACGACGTCCTGCCGGAGCGGTTGCGATCGGTAGGGTGATCGCAACGGAGGAGGGATTCAGCGGTGCTGTGGTTGCGCATGCTGCTGGATCTGTTCTGTGCCGGGGCGCTTGGTTATCTCCTGCTTGGCCGGGTTAGTGAACCTCGCACGCTCTGGCTGCTGCGCGGCTATCTGCTGTTGGTGGCCCTGGGCTGGTTGCTGCAGCGCTACGGCAACCTGCCGCTGACGGCCAAGTTGATTGAAGCCTTGGTGCTGGTCTGCGGGCTGGCCCTGGCAATCCTGTTGCAAGGTGAGCTCCGGCGGTTGCTGGAGCTGCTGGGCACAGGCCGCCTGGCGGTCTTGATGGGCAGCCGCCCCACCGATCTGCAGGAATCCGGCACCGTTGATCTGTTGGTGGATACCACCGCCCAGCTCTCCAAGCGCCGCTGCGGAGGCCTGATCGTTCTTGACCTCGGCAGTGATCTGCGGCCGGAGGATTTCCTCAATCCAGGTGTCACGATCGATGCCACCCTTTCGGTGGATCTGCTGCTCAATCTGTTTTCAGCCGATTCGCCGCTGCACGATGGAGCGGTGCTGATTCAGGCCAACCGCGTGGCCTCCGCTGGTGTGATCCTGCCGTTGTCGCGGCAGAGCAGCTTCACGCGCCACGGCACCAGGCATTTGGCCGCCCTTGGCCTCACTGAGCGCCATGACCGCTGCCTCTGTGTGGTGGTCAGTGAGGAGTCAGGAACCATTTCGATGGCGAGCCAGGGACGCTTTGAGCGGCCCATCACCCGTGAGCGTTTGCGCGAGTTGCTGAGTGAGGCGGTGAGCCGGCGTCAGGCGCGTACGCTGCCTAAATCCTCTTTGAGTGGAGATCGTTCTGACTCCACTAAGCGAGTGCGTTCATGAGCCGGCTTCCGGTGGCGGCCGCTAGGCCTGCCCCCACCACTGCCTTGCCTGCTGTCTTGCAGGCAGACCAGCTGCCCGTCCATGTGGCCGTGATCATGGATGGCAATGGCCGCTGGGCGCGTCAGCGGGGCTTGCCCAGGGTGATGGGCCATCGCCAGGGGGTCGAAGCCCTCAAGCGCACCTTGCGTCTGTGCAGTGACTGGGGCATTGGGGCGTTGACGGCCTATGCCTTCTCAACGGAGAACTGGTCCCGTCCTGGCGAGGAGGTCAGCTTTTTAATGACCCTGTTTGAGCAGGTGTTGGCCCGTGAGCTCGAGGCCCTGCAGAAAGAGCAGGTGCGCATCCGTTTTCTTGGTGATCTCGCTCCCTTGCCAGCGAAGCTTCAGGCCCTGATCACCGAAGCCACTGAGCGCTCAGCAGCCAACAGCGGCATTCATTTCAATGTCTGCACCAACTACGGCAGCCGCCAGGAGCTGGTGCATGCGGCCCGCGCCTTGGCAGCTCAGGTGCAGCGCGGTGAGTTAGACCCAGATGCCATCGATGAACGGGCTGTGGCGGCCCAGTTGCACACGGCCGGACAACCCGATCCTGATCTCTTGATTCGCACCAGCGGTGAGCAGCGGCTCAGCAATTTCCTGCTGTGGCAGCTGGCCTACGCCGAACTGCATGTCACCGATGTGTTGTGGCCTGATTTTGATGCGACTGCCCTGACGCAGGCCTTGGTGG
>CAJWAH010000122.1 GCA_913020095.1 uncultured Synechococcus sp. | reverse complement strand
CATCGACCTCCCCTATTCCTGCCGCGCTGGCGCTTGCTCCACCTGCGCCGGCAAGCTCACCGCTGGCACTGTTGACCAGAGCGATCAGAGCTTCCTCGACGACGACCAGATCGAAGCTGGTTTCGTGCTGACCTGCGTGGCCTACCCCACCAGCGACTGCACCATCAAGACCCACGCTGAAGAAGAGCTGTATTGATCAGCTGCTTTCCATAAGCGTCCTTCAAGCCACCCCTTGAGGGTGGCTTTTTCGTATCTGCACCATGGCCGCGACAGCTTCTGTGACCCACGATCAGCTGCTACCTCCAGGCAGCGAGCAACCCAGTCCGGGGGGCATGTACAGCTTTCGGGTGCTGGGGCCCTGCTGCCGTTTGTTTGATCGCGAAGAGCTGCCTTGGCCCTGCTGCCGTTTGCAATGGCGCAGCAAGGAGCCCAGTTGGCGCCGGGTGGGCAAGCGCTTTGTTCCCGACCTGGCCGCTCGGCGCTGCCCCTCCTATGCCGTGGAGTTGCTGCAACCAGGGCTGCGGCCCACCCCCACGGTGTTGACCCTGTTTGCGCAACGCTTGAGCCCTGAGCTGCAGGGCTGGTGGTACAGCCGCCGCCCGGAGCAGGAGCTACCACTGCCTGAACCTTCAGACACAACAAAGCCCGCCGTTGAAGCAGCGGGCTGAGTGTTGGTTGGTTTGGCTTGGCTGAATCAGAAGTAGATCTTGCCGCCGCCCCACTGGGTCCCTTGCACTTTCGGGGAGGTGAGGATGTAACCGGCCATGCGGCGCAGGTCTTCGTCATTGAGGTCGCGCATCTTCACGAACACGTCGGCGCTGCGCATGCTGGGGTGGAATTCCGCGATGGAGATCTCACCGTCATAGGAGGTGGGATCTTTCATGTAATCCACCAGGGCATCCACGGAGTCCCGAGGCGGGGTGGCCAGGGCGAGGGTCTCGGGATCAAGCCCCACGTTGTGGTTGGTCTTGGTGATGCCACCGGCGTGGCATTCGCCGCAACTGTTGTTGAACACCTTGCGCCCGGCTTTGATCTCGGACTCGGTGAAGGTCACCGTGGTGCCGCTGGCATCGGCCGGAACGGTCAGAGTTTCTGCGTCCCACTGCACGGCATGGGCCGCTGGGGCCAAGAGCAGCAAGGCGATGGGCAGGAGCAGCAGAGCGCCGAGACGCCGTAGACCCTGAAGAACGGTGCGCATGGAGTGGGGCAAAAAAGACAGTCTCCTGAGCCCTTGTATCACGCGCAGGCACTGCTCCGGGGCTGAATCGTCATGCCACTCACAGACTGTTGCAGGCCGTGGCACTCACCTCGAGGCTGAGGAAGTCCTTGGCCAGCACGGTGTTGGGAAAGATCGCCTTGGCTTCCTGCAGCAAATCATCCGGGCTTTCGGCGGCCCCAGGCACGTAGCGCGGGCTCAGATGCGTGAGGGCCAGTTGCTGCACGCCGGCCTCCGCTGCGGTCTGCGCCGCCATGGTGCTGGTGGAGTGCTGGCGTTGATAGGCCATCGCGGCATCGCGATGGGAAAAGGTGGCTTCGTGGATGAGCAGATCAGCCCCCTGGGCCAAGGCCACAGCGCGCTCGCTGAACACCGTGTCGGTGCAATACACAACGGAGCAGCCCGGCTGGCTGGGGCCGCAGAGCTCGCGGCCGTCGATGCGCCGCCCGTCGGCAAAGGTGACGGTTTCTCCGGCTTTGAGGCGCGCAAACTCCGGGCCGGGCGGCAGCCGCATCGCCTTGGCCTTGGCAATGTCAAAGCGGCCCGGCCGCTCGCTTTGCTGCACCCGATAGCCAAAGGCCGGAACCCGGTGTTTGAGCGGTGCGCAGCCCACGCTGAACTCTCCATCGATAAGCAGGGGCTCGCCGCTGCTGGCTGCTGCTTCCACCGGGTGAAAGCGCAGCGGATAGCCAATCCGTGTGGCGGAGTGCTGCAGGGCGCCCTGCACAAAGGCCTCGAGGGGTTCGGGGCCATAGAGGTCGACCCCATCACAGGTTCCCGCCATGCCCAGGCTGGCCAGCAAGCCTGGCAAGCCGAAGACATGGTCTCCATGCATGTGGGTGATGAAGATGCGCCTCAGCTGGGAGACCCGCAGCTCGCTGCGCAGGAATTGGTGTTGGGTGGCTTCACCGCAGTCGAACAGCCACAGGTCGGCGCGCTGCGGCAGACGCAGAGCCACCGCAGAGACATTGCGGCTGCGGCTCGGGACTCCGGAACTGGTGCCGAGAAAAGTGACCTGCAATGGCGCTGGTTGGCTGCCCCAGCTTTGATGGTGCCACGGCAAAGCTCAATGACCCTGCGTTGGACCTTTGGCAGCCTCATGGGGCTGCTCCTGCTGCTCTGGCCTGGGGCGGCCCGCTCCGCCCAAGAGCCCCAGGTGCGGGTGTTGCTGGCCCAAGCAGCCGCCTTAAGGGTTGTTCCCGTCGCCGGCAGCAGCCTCACCCTGCGCGATGGCCGCGGCAGGTTGTTGGGGCAGCGTGATGAGGGCCTAACACTGCGCGCCTCACGCGGCCGCATTGCCGGAGTTGAAGGGGAGCCCCAGCGGTTATGGCTGCTGCCTGAGCAGCCCAACGGCAGCTTCTGGCTGCAGCAACGGCGTTACCGCGGTGCGCTGCTGGTGCAACTCAATGAGGGGCGTTTGCAGGCCATCAATCGCCTGGGTGTGGAGAGCTATCTCCCCAGCGTGGTGGGAGCTGAGATGCCCCACCAATGGCCGGCTGAGGCCCTGCGCGTGCAGTCGGTCGCGGCACGCACCTATGCCCTGCGGCAACTGCGCCCTGGGGCTGATTACGACCTGGATTCCACCCAGCGCAGCCAGGTGTATCTCGGCTTGGAATCCGAGACCCCCAGCACCCGCAGTGCTGTGGCCAGCACCCGGGCCCAGGTGCTCACCCATGGAAGCCGGTTGATTGAAGCGGTGTTCCACAGCAGCAGCGGCGGGCGAACTGAAAACAGCGGTGAGATCTGGCGCAACCAATTGCCCTATCTCAAGAGCGTGCCGGATTTTGATCAGATCAGCCCGGTGTATCGCTGGAGCAAGCCCCTGGACGCTGAGCAATTGCTGGAGGCCTTTAGCGAAACCGGCGGCGCCGAGCAGATTGAGGCTGTGCAGCGCACCAGCACCGGACGGCTCAAGCGTGTTGTGGTGCGTGGGCCCGGCGGAGAAATCGAGCTGCCGGCACGGGAGTTGCGCCGCCGCCTCAAGCTGAAAAGCACCTACGTGCGCTTTGACCCCCCAGAGCCCATCAGTGATCCGTTCGAAGACTCCGAGGATTGGCTCAACCCCTCGCTTGGGCCCCAACCCAAACTCATCGCCAAGGGCCGCGGCTTTGGCCATGGCGTTGGTATGAGCCAGTGGGGCGCCTATGGCCTCAGCCTGCAGGGCAAGGGCTACGCCGCAATCTTGAGGCACTACTACCCCGGAGCCAAGCTGGATCTTTATCAGGCACCCAGCGCCTGGCCCCAACCACCCCCGCAGCCGTGACGGCATTCCCTTTCCAGCTGGTGCAGCGCGATGAACCCGCGGCGTTGATGCAGGCCTGCAGCCATCACCTGGAGCAGTGCTTGCAGCAGCGTCTCTCTGAGCCCAATCCGCGGCCTTTGGGCCTGGCAACCGGCCGCACGATGGAACCGCTCTACGCAGCCTTGGTGGCGCGTTTGCAGCGCTGGCCCCAGCCGCAGCTGCAGCACTTGCGCCGCCACTGGCTCAGTTTCAATCTCGACGACTATGTCGGCCTAGAAGCTGGCGATCCTTCCGGCTACGGCTCCTACATGCAGAAGCATTTGGGGCAGCACCTTGGCCTAGGCCCTGAGCAGCTCTGTTTGCCTCAAGCGGCTGCTGCTGACCCTCAAGCTGCGGCAGAGGCCTACCAGCAGCGCCTGGCCGCTGCGGGTGGTGTGGGGGTGCAGTTGCTGGGATTGGGCAGCAATGGCCATGTGGGGTTCAACGAGCCCCCCTGCGGCGCTGAGATGGGTTGCCGGGTGGTTCAGCTCTCGGCGGCCACGCGGGCGCAGAACGCAGGCCTCTTTGGCGGCGACCCGCAGCAGGTGCCCCAGACCGCCATCACCCTTGGCCTCAAGGAAATCCTTGAGGCCACAGAGATCCATCTGGTGGTCACCGGCAGCGGCAAGGCCGCAATCCTGCAGAAGCTGCTCAACGAAGGCCCCAGTGCGCAGTTGCCGGCCAGTTGGTTGCGGCAGCACGGGCGCGTGTGGCTTTGGGTGGACCGGGCCGCCATGGGCTGATGGCCTGGCAGTTTTGGGTGGATCGCGGCGGCACCTTCACCGATGTGGTGGGGCGTGACCCCCAGGGGCGCCTGCAGGTGCGCAAGGTGCTCTCGGTGCAGCCGGAGCAGGCCGGTGATCCAGCGGTGAGGGCCATTCGCGGGCTCTTGAATCTGCCGCCTGGGGCGGCGATTCCCGCAGGCTGCATCGAGGAACTTCGCCTCGGCACCACCGTGGCCACCAATGCCCTGCTGGAGCAGGCCGGCGATGGGGTGCTGTTGATCACCAACGAGGGCTTAGGCGATGTGTTGCGCATCGGTGATCAGCACCGGCCCGAGTTGTTTGCCTTGCAGATCCAGCGACCACCCGCTCTTGAGCGCGCGGTGCTGGAGGTGGCTGGCCGGCTGGACGCGCGGGGCCAGGAGATTGCCCCCTTGCGGCTTGATGGCCGCCTGCGTCAGCAGCTGGAGCAGTGGCGAGCCGCCGGGCTGCGCAGCTGCGCGATCGCGTTGATGCACGCCGAAGCGGTGCTGTTCGTCCACCACCACCAACCCCAGGCGGTTGAACACAACCGGATCCTCCAGCAAGGCATGGGTGCCCACCAGCACCTTCAGCGAACCGTTGGCCAGGTCATCCA
>CAJWAH010000121.1 GCA_913020095.1 uncultured Synechococcus sp. | reverse complement strand
CAGGCCTGGCCGCCCAGATGTCCCACATCTCCACCGGCGGTGGCGCCAGCCTTGAGCTGCTCGAAGGCAAGGTGCTGCCTGGTGTGGCTGCCCTCGACGAAGCCGCCTGAGGTCAGACCCGGTGGTCACCGATCGCGAGCGAGATCTTTCCCGTCAGTTCTGGGACAAACGCCATGGGCGCCGGCCTGGTTCTGGCGGTAGCCGCCGCCGTCAGGGATTGCCCTGGTGGGTGATCACCATTGTTGTGGTGCTGCTGTTGTGGCTGCTCTTCGGACGCTGAACCAAGAGTTCTGCTCCCTGTTCAGGAGCGTCGGCTGGAAGCTCGAGGAGGGCGCGAATCCAGTGGCGCATCTGCTGCGGCAGCCGCCCTTGCTGGTAGCGCTCTAGCGCCTCCATCAGCACAGGACTATTGACCCAAGTTGGGGCCACGGCACCGACTGCAGCACGATGGCCGCAGTGTCGCGATTCGGCCTGGAGCCGGCAAGCCATGGCTGCAAACATTCCGGTTTGCTTCATCGGTCTTGGGGCCCTGGGCCAACCGATGGCCGCCAACCTCCTGGCTGCCGGTGTTCCCCTCACCGTTCACAACCGCAGCCCTGAGCGGCAACAGCCCTTGCAAGCCGCCGGAGCCCGCGTGGCGGCCAGCCCAGCTGAGGCGGCCGCCTCAGCCCAGATCCATGCGCTCTGCCTCACCGATGCAGCGGCTGTGGAGGCTGTTTTGCAGGGGCCGTCTGGACTCCTGGCGGGGGCTGAGCCCGGTGGCTTGATTGTTGATTTCTCCACCATTGATCCGGCCAGCACGCAGCGGCTGGCGGCTGAGGCCGCCCAGTGCGGCTTGAGCTGGTTGGATGCCCCGGTGACCGGCGGCACCGAGGGCGCACGCCGCGGCACGCTCTCGGTGTTGGTGGGCGGTGAGGCCAGCGATCTGGAGCGTGCTGGCCCTGTGCTGGAGGTGGTGGGCGGCACCATCACCCACCTGGGTCCCTTGGGCTCAGGCCAGCGGGCCAAGGCTGTGAACCAAGTGCTGGTGGCCGGTAGCTATGCAGCAGTGGCTGAAGCGCTGGCGTTGGGTCAGCGGTTGGGCTTGCCGATGCGCGATTTGGTGGCTGCCCTGCAGGAGGGGGCGGCAGGCTCTTGGGCCTTGCGCCATCGCGCCCCATCAATGCTCGAGCAGCAGTTCCCGCTTGGTTTCAAGCTTGAGCTGCACCGCAAGGATCTCGGCATCGCCCTGGCGGCAGCGGAGGGTTGTGAGCTTCAGTTGCCGATCAGCGAGCAGGTGGCAGCGATGGAAGACAGCCTGATGCAGCAAGGCCACGGCCAGGAGGATGTCTCAGCGTTGCTGCGCTGGTTCAAAGACGATTCACCACCCGCACCGTGCGGCTAATGCTGACGGTGCCTTCGGGATGCAGCAGCAGGGCTGCCCAGGCTTGGCGCCCGGCTTGGTACGGGGCCTGGATTGTTTTGAAAATGCCGCCGGCATTGAGCGCGCCCAGTTCAATCTCAGGGCTCTCCTCCTGCAGCAGATCGGCTTCGGTGAGCTCGGTTAAACCGCCCGCCAAGGTTGCGTCCTTGAGCGGATCATCCATGAGCACATCGAGGTCGTAGCGCTGCCCGGTTAGCACCGTGTCGGGGGCCAGCACACTCACGGCTAAATCGCGCTCACCGCTGCGGACGATGGATTCTTCCTTCAACACCTCCTGGCTGCCGAGGGTGAGCCCGTCACTACGCACCGCCAGGGTTTGGCTGGCCTGCAGGCGGAAATCGCGGCCGTCTTGGCTGCCGTTGCCCACCACGCTCACGTTCAGGGTGTTGCGCCCATCGGCGAGGTCTTGGCCCGCGGCCAAGGACCATTGGCTATCAGGAAACTGACGGCGCAGTTGGCTGTAGCGGTTTTCCAACTCGCTGCCGCCGATTTCATCGCTGCTGGCCACCAAGTCCGCCAGTGCACTCGTATCGCCGTTATTCAGTGCGCTCTCCAGTTGGTCCAACAGCGCTCCACTCAACTGGGCATGGGCTGCTGGGATTTGGCAAGACAAAACACCCCCGAGCAGCAGGGAGAGCCAGGGTGTTGCAGTCACGGCACGCCGTCGCAGGGATCCTTAAGTTAGGCGCCCCGTCTTGTGCGTCCATGCCTCGGCTTCTGATTGCAGCCAGCGGCACTGGCGGCCATCTGTTTCCGGCCTTGGCGGTCGCTGACCGCATGCCAGAAAATTGGAGTGTGCGCTGGTTGGGGGTTCCCGATCGCCTTGAACGCCAACTGGTTCCCAGCCGTTACCCCCTGTTCACTGTTCGGGCTGGCGGTTTGCAGGGACGGGGTCTGCGCAAGCTCAAGCAACTGATTCAGTTGCTTTGGAGTGCTTGGCCTGTGGCGCGCCTGATTCGCAAGCAGGAGTGCGCGGTGGTCTTCACCACGGGCGGCTACATCGCGGCCCCGGCGATCTTGGCGGCGCGCCTCTGCCGCCGGCCGGTGGTGCTGCATGAATCCAATGCGATCCCCGGCCAAGTGACCCGCCTGTTTGGCCGCTTTTGCACCCGTGTGGCCCTCGGTTTGCCGCAGGCGGCGGATTACCTGAGCGGTTGTCGTCCGGAAGTCACCGGTACTCCGGTGCGGGAGGACTTTCTCAAGCCAGCTGCCTGTCCAGATTGGGTGCCTGCTGGTGATGGCCCCCTGCTGCTGGTGATTGGCGGGAGCCAAGGCGCGGTTGGTTTGAACCGGATGGTGCGTGCGGCAGCCCCTGCGTTGCTCGCCATGGGGTGCCGCATCGTGCATCTCAGCGGCCACGTCGATCCGGATCAGGGACAGCTCGAGCACCCGGCCTATAGCGAGCGTCCGTTTAGTGAGGAGATCCCGGCGTTGCTGCAGCACGCGGATCTAGCGATTTCACGGGCTGGTGCTGGCAGCCTCAGCGAGTTGGCCGTCTGCGGAACCCCAGCGGTGTTGGTGCCTTTCCCTCAGGCCGCCGATGACCACCAGAGCGCCAATGCCGCTGCTGCGGCTGCCGTTGGAGCCGCTGTGATCGTGGCGCAGCATGGGCCGAATGAGCCTGGGCTGCGGCGCATGCTTTGGAACCTGCTGGGGCCCCGCTTGCGGGGTTGTGATCCAGCGGCCGATCCGCTGCGCTTGCTGCGCCAAGGCATGGAGCGATTGGCGGTTCGTGATGCCGATCGCTTGCTCTCTGAGCTGCTGCAAGATCTCGCTGCTGAGGCTTAGCCGTGGCTGCGCGGCCCCACGTTGCTGCTGATGTCGCGCCGACTGGGCTCCTCGGAGGGATCCAAGCTGCTGATGGCCCCGATGCCCGCCAGGGTGGGCAGGGGGTCGCCGGTTTCCAGGGCGACGGCGATGGCGCTGAGCTCTTGCGGTTGGCGTAGGCCAATCGATTGCCCACGGCTCTCGCCATTGGCATCAAAGAGCTGCAGATGGGGAATGCCATTGACGTTCCAGCGCTGCACTTGCGGCTGCCAGCTGGGGTTGTCGACATTCAGCAAAACCAGATCGACTTGGGGATGGTCTTCGACCATTTGCTCCATGCCGGGAGCCATGGTGCGGCACGACTCACACCAGTCCGCATAGAACTCGACCACGGTGGGCCTGCCGTTGGCCAGGGCTTGCTCCAAAGGCAGTGAGCGCCGGGCCATTTGATCGAGCAGGTCGCCCTCGGAGCGACCGCCCTCGAGCCAAACCACAGCCACCACAACGATGGCCAGCAGCAGTAGCACCAGCTGAGGGAGCCTCTTCCCAGGGAATTCGGGGCCGGCTGGGGTGCTGCTCATGGCTGCGGCGCTGTTGGGGCGCTGCCATGCTGGCAGCGATGCTCCCCTGTGTGCCGTGAAGCGTCGCTTGACGCTGCAATTCCCTCGGGAAGCCGTGCATCAGCCGATCACCTATCGGTTGGCTGTCGACTACGACGTGGCTTCGCGCATCATTCGCGCCCAGGTGGCTCCCAACCAAAGCGGCACGTTGGTGGTGGAGCTCTCCGGTGATATCGATGAGCTCGATGCCGCCCAGGAGTGGTTGATGAGCCTTGGGCTGTCGATCAGCTCAGCGGCTGGGGAGATCGCCATTGACCCTGAGCGCTGCGTCGATTGCGGCATCTGCTCCAGCGTTTGCCCCAGTGGCGCCTTGAGCTGCAGCACACCAGACTGGCGACTGCAGTTTGATCAGCGCCGCTGCGTCGTCTGCGAGCAGTGCATCGCTGTCTGCCCGCTGGATGCCATCAGCCTGAAGCTCTGATGTCCTTCTTCCTTCGTTGGCTGACGTTGCCCGCCCGGGCCCCGATGCTGATCCTGCTCGCCTTGATCAGCGTTTATCTGGGAGCCCACTGGGGCCTGCTGCAGGCAGACATCCGCTCCAGCGTGGCCGATCAGTCTTTGGTGGATGAGGCCTACTGGGTGCTCTCGCTCTCCCAGGTGGTGATCGTGGTGTCGTTTTGCACCCTGCCGGAGCTGGTGCTGCGCCAGATCTCGTTGTTCATGGCGGCGAGCAAAGCCCTCACCTTGGTGGTGACCCTGCTGGTGGTGGTGGTGGGCGGGATGTACCTGCTCTACATGCCTGGTTTTGCTGATCTTTTGGTGCTCACCGCAGCGCTGCTGCTGGCACGCCTTGATTTGGTGCGATTGCGCGTCTGGCCGCCGGCCTGGCTCGGCTTGATTGGCTTCAACGTCTACATCCTGTTGTTCATGACCTACGGCCACTCCATCCACAACCAGTTGGGGGGCATGGAATGGTTTCAGTGGCTGGTCAACCTGTCGCCGAGCAAGGCATAGGTCCAGCGGTTGCCCAGCACTTTTTTTACGTAGATCCTGGTCTCGGGATAGGGGATGGCTTCCACCCAGAGTTCAGGGATGGCATCGAGGTCATCGTTGCGCCAGCTGCCAGC
>CAJWAH010000120.1 GCA_913020095.1 uncultured Synechococcus sp. | reverse complement strand
CTTGATCTGGGGTGGCTCGGGGCTATTGATGCGCGGGGATTGCACCGAAGGTCTGCGCCGCTGCGAGCGGCGGCTTCAGCTGCGGTGATAGGGACCGCCCTGCAGGATCGTGCTGGCCCGGTAGAGCTGCTCCACCAGCATCAGCCTCGCCAATTCATGGGGGAAGGTCAGCGCCGAGAGGGAGAGCAGGGCATCGGCTTGTTGTTTCAGCGTGGGGTCGTGGCCATCGGCGCCACCAATCACCAGGGCCAGGCGTTCGGAGGCCCAGTCCCCGAGGAGTTCGGCCAATCCCACCGAACTGAGCTGCTGGCCTTCTTCGCTCAGCAACACCAAGCGTTCGGCTGGTTTTCTAGCCGCGCGGATGGCCTCGGCTTCCTTGGCTGGTGTGCTGTCTTTGAGTTCCACGATCTCTAGCCCTGGCAGCCGTTTGCGGTAGAAGGCCACCCCATCGGCAATCCAGCCCCGTTTGAGCTTGCCGATGGCCAGGATGCGAATCCGCGCTGGCTGCAGTAGGGCCATGGCAGGAAAAAAGGCATGAATGCCTAAAGCTCAACAACGGTTATCACGGCTACGTTTTGAGTCCGGCCTGCGCTGCAAGCTCACGGCCCCTCGCTCTTCGCGCTGATCACCATGCTGGTGTGGTTCACTTCTCTGCTTCGCCGCTGGACTCGCTCCATCAATGAGGAGCTCGGCCCCAATGGCGCCACGCACGATGTGATCTTCGATGGCATCCAGCCGAAGGCTTAGCCAGCGGCGTGATAGCTGCTGCGCACCAGCGGACCACTGCGTACATCAGCAAAACCAAGCTCACGCGCGATCTGGGCGAGCTGATCAAATTCACCTGGGTGCCAGTAACGCTGCACCGGGATATGGGCCAGCGATGGCCGCAGGTACTGCCCCAAGGTGAGCCGCTGGCAATCCACGGCCCTCAGGGCTTCCATCGCCGCCACCACTTCTTCAAAGCTTTCGCCAAGCCCGAGCATCAGCCCTGATTTGGTGGGGATGGTGGGGGCCAACTCGCGCGAGGCAGCCAGTAAGCCCAGGGAGTGAGCCCAGCTGGCGCCGCGGCGCACTTCACCCTGCAGCCTTTCCACGGTTTCCAGGTTGTGGTTGAAGCAGGCTGGCTTGGCGTCCAGCACGGTTTGCAGCCGCTGGCGTTGGGCGTTGATGGCCGCTTGTTCGTCGCGGTGGCCTCCCCAAAAATCCGGGGTCAGCACCTCAATTCCCACCAGCGGATTGCGGGCCCAAATCGCTGCCATCGCTTGGGTGAACAAGCTGGCGCCGTGATCGCTTTGATCGTCCCTGGCGACAGCGGTGAGCACCACATAACGCAACTTGAGCGTCTCGACGGCCTCGGCCACACGCTCAGCCTCCAGTGGGTCCAGCGGGAGCGGGGCTTGACCTTTATCGACTTGGCAGAAGGCGCAGCTGCGGGTGCAGATCGGGCCCCCCAGCAGGAAGGTGGCAGTGCCGGCGGCATAGCACTCGCCGCGGTTGGGGCAGCGCCCTTCTTCGCAAATGGTGTGCAGCCGCTGCTGTTTCACCACCCCTTGCACAGCCTCTAAATCGCTGGCGTTGCCGATGGGGCGCCGCAGCCATTCCGGCAGCCGCTCAGCGGGGGGGATGGAGCTGTAGCGGGAGGTGGGCTTCATATCCGGGAGTTCACTCCACCGTCCGGCGCCCTTCGAGGGCCCGGGCCAGGGTGACGTCATCGGCATATTCCAGCTCACTGCCCACCGGTAGGCCGTAGGCGATGCGGGTCACCCGGCAGAAGGGCTTGAGCAGCCGCGCCAGATACAGGCTGGTGGTGTCTCCCTCCACGCTGGGGGTCAGCGCCAGGATCACTTCCTCGATCTGCTCAGGATCCAGCCTCTGCAGCAGCGGTTGGATGCCCAAGGCTTCAGGACCAATGCCATCCATCGGCGAAATCAATCCGCCCAGCACGTGGTAGCTGCCGGAAAACTCACGGGTGCGCTCCAGCGCCAGCAGGTCGCGGGAATCGGCCACCACGCAGATCACGCCAATGTTCCGCTCGGGGTTGCGGCAGATGTCGCAAATCGGATCGGCCGAGAGGTGGCCGCAGCGTTGGCACTGGCCCACTTGCTGGCGCGCCGCCAACAGGGCATCGGCAAAGGCGCGGCTCTGCTCCTCGGGTTGGCGCAATAAATGGAGGGCCAGTCGCTGGGCCGTGCGCGGGCCGATGCCGGGCAAGCGCTCGAACTGCTCGATCAGCCGGGCCAGTGGTCGGGTGAAGACAGTCAGCGGCCTGCAATGGCTTGGCTGAAATCTAGGCAGGTCATCACGCCACAATGGGGCCCACTTGGGCCAAGTTCTGCCATGGCACGTTCACGCATAAGTCGCCTGCTGGGCATGCTGCTGCCACTGCTGTTGGCTGTGTTGCTGGTGAGTTGCGCAGGTTCGGCGGCGGGTCTGCAGCGCTTCAGCAGCGCCGATGGCCGTTATGCCTTCCTCTATCCGACCGGTTGGAGCCGGGTGGCCATCAGCGATGGCCCCGAGGTGGTGTTCCACGATCTGATCAACAGTGACGAAACCCTCAGCCTGGTGATTGCTCCTGTTGATGCTGATAAGCGTTTGGAGGATCTCGGCAGCGTTGTGGCGGTGGGTGAAAAGCTGGGTCGCACCGTGATTGCACCACCTGGCAGCGGCCGTGAAGCTGAGCTGATCGAAGCCAGTGAGCGGGAAGATTTGGGCCGCACCTTCTACGACTTGGAGTTCAAGGTCCATCTCGCGGAACGGGACCGTCATGAACTGGCCACAGTGGTGGCTGATCACGGTCAGCTCTACACCCTGGCTGCCAGCACCAATGAAGCCCGCTGGCCCAAGGTGCAGGAGATGTTCCATCAAATGATTGCTTCGTTCACGCTCAATTACTGATGGCATCCCCGCCCCGCATGCTGCTGCTGACACTGTCTAGCTGACGCGGTGATTGGTGTCCGCCAATGATCAGCTTGGCAAATCTGCGGCCCATCTCGGGGCCCACACAGGTATTCGTGAGCGCTGTGCGTGCATTCTGTCCGTGCGCTCCCCGCGAATTTGCATGCACTAAAGGTGACTGGGCACAGTGGCGCAATGGGACAGACCGAAATGCACAAGTGAGCATCACCAAGTGGGCACTGTCCCTCCGCAACCGGCCAGCACACAAAAACGATCCGTACGGGAAACCGGCATCGAGCGTGGTCGTCGGACAAATGGAGAAAGAGCAGGCAAGGGCCAGAGAATCAATGTTGAGCAAATTGGTCGCAAAGTTTGCCAATCATATCAGCGACGCCAAAGTCCACAACACCATCCTTGCCTTTCGGGAGCATGTTCCGACACCTACGATGGATGATTTGGCACAGCTCGACGATGTCCTATCAGCATATGTCAAACGGTTGGTGCAGAAGGATGAGTCGAAACGTCGTCTGATGGCCAAGATCCTCTCTGCCGCAAACCTATCAGCACGTGTAGAAACTCAGATCAAGGAGCAAGGAAGTGGACCCGTCGCGTCTCCTGGAGTGTTGATGGCTGCCGGGCAAACCTCGTCCCGTGTGACGGCATCGGCATCAGACCGAAGTGACGGGACGCCTGCTGGATCGGCCAGGAGTGAAGGGTCGCGGCTGTATCGTGATGTGCGTAAGGATGAGTGGTACGCAATCCAGCTCGATCAGGCGGCACGCCTGAAGGTCGAAGATCGCAAAAAGCTAGAAGGAAAGAAGAAAGAGGCAGCGTTGACGTACGCGATTTTGAAGCAGCAAGAGCTGGAGCTGGACAATGTTGCGAAGCTGCACAAAGAGGAGCAGCGTGAGGAGGGACGCAAACAAAAGGCTGTGCAGAAGGTGTGGCGGGATAAGGAGAAGGCCCGCAAGGCAGATTTGGAATTGTGGCGCAGGCAGGAGAAGCTCCGCGCCGAGGCGGCAAGAGAAGAGCTCATGGACAATTACCGAGCCACCGTGGCCAAAGAGGCTGAGAAAGAGAACGAAGAAGTCATGAAAATCCGCGCGTTGATTGTCAGGGACAAAGCGGAGGCGGAGGCAAAAAAGGCTGCTGATGCCGCTGCCGCCCAGGCTGTGAAGGAGTTGAATGCAGCAGAGGAGGCGCGCAAGAAAGTTGCACAGAGGTTGCAGCGCGACAAGGATGAATGCGAGATGAGAAAGTACCAGGAAATGCTCGAAGCACGCCAGCGAGCACGCGAGGAGGAGGAGGAAGCTCGGCAGGCTCGGCTTGCAGCACAGGCTGCCGTGGCGCAGCAAAGGTTTGATCAGGCCGAAACCGATGCCGAGGCTGATGAACGTCGGGCCAAGGAAGTACAGCGGCAGCGGCAAGCCAGGCAGGATGCCGCAGCAGCCGCCATGGTCGCCCAAAAAAAGAAGGAGCAAAAGGCAACAATGGCCTATGTCCAGATGCAACAGCGGGCGCACGTCGAGCAGGACGCACTCGTCCTGCAAGCGAATCGTCGCGAGGCTGCCCTCAACAAAATTGAGTTTGACAAGGCTCTGAAGAGGGACGACGAGAAACGTAATGCTGTCCGCGCCAAAAACTTGGCATACGGCAAAAGCATTCAGCGCCAGGTTGCAGAGGATCAATCGTACCTGGCCTCCGGGGCGGGCGAGCGTGGCATGACCAAGTTCGAGAAACAATACAACCGAGACGCCATCAGCAATGTGCGCAGGTTTGCTCAGAGACATTATCAATTTCGCTCGCAGGGACCTGAAACTAAGTCAGATGCTGTACTGTGCAGATCAATTCGCAAGAAGAGGGCGTTAGGGGGCCAGGAAATGGCAGTCAGCCAGCCCGAGTGACTTGCTGATCTGAAAGATGCCTGGGACGGGCCTCGGCAGGCGGCGACAGGCCGGACACGTCTCGCAAGTCTTGCGGCCAATGGT
>CAJWAH010000119.1 GCA_913020095.1 uncultured Synechococcus sp. | reverse complement strand
TCCGCGTGTACCTGACTGGTGGCTTTAAGCGCCCTCGCGAGCTCACCTGGGTCACCGGCGTGACCATGGCAGTGATCACCGTCTCCTTTGGTGTGACCGGTTATTCCTTGCCTTGGGATCAGGTCGGCTACTGGGCTGTGAAGATTGTGTCGGGTGTTCCTGCCGCTGTTCCCGTGGTTGGCGACTTCATGGTTGAGCTGCTTCGCGGCGGTGAGAGCGTTGGTCAGTCCACCCTCACTCGCTTCTACAGCCTTCACACCTTTGTGTTGCCTTGGCTGCTGGCGGTGTTCATGCTTGCCCACTTCCTGATGATTCGTAAGCAAGGCATCTCCGGTCCCCTCTGATCGGCCAGAAATTTTCTAATCTGTCCACAACGGTTCAACTCCTTACTTCCCTCCAGCGATGCACATCCTCAAGGAACCGGATCTGAACGATCCCAAGCTGCGCGCCAAGCTCGCCAAGGGCATGGGCCATAACTATTACGGCGAGCCCGCTTGGCCGAACGATCTCCTCTACATCTTCCCGGTGGTGATCCTCGGAACCATCGCTTGTGTGGTGGCTCTGGCTGTTCTTGATCCGGCCATGCTGGCTGACAAGGCTGATCCGTTTGCCACTCCTCTGGAAATCCTTCCTGAGTGGTACCTCTACCCGGTCTTCCAGATTCTGCGCGTGGTGCCCAACAAGCTGCTGGGTATTGCTCTGCAAACCATGATTCCCTTGGGCCTGATGCTGGTGCCCTTCATCGAGAGCTTCAACAAGTTCCAGAACCCCTTCCGTCGTCCGGTGGCCATGGCCGTGTTCCTGTTCGGAACCGCCTTCACCATCTACCTCGGTATTGGTGCTGCTCTGCCGATCGACAAGTCCCTCACCTTGGGCCTGTTCTGATCTCAGAGATCAATCAATAGTTCTTGAGAAAGCTCTTCCGCTCGTCGGGAGAGCTTTTTTGTTGTTTTTGATCCTGGAACGAGAGCCTGAGTGGCCCGACATCGTCGAGGTCGAGCAGCTTCACATCCTGCGGGGCCTTGCGCATCAAGTGATGCAGCAGCAAGAAGCCCACGATGGTCCAGGTTTGGTTGATGCGAGCTTGTTGTCCCACCCACGTGCCAGTGGGGCCATCGAAGTATTCAGCCCACTGCTGACGCGGGAGTTGATTGAGCTGCTGCCAGTAGCACTCCTCGAGCATCGTGCGGGTTTGGCCCAGCAGCAGCAGGTCATCGTTGGGGTAGAGCCGCTGGTGCATCAGCACCGCCGCAGCCATGGGCCATAACAAGCTGGGCCAGTGGCCCCCGTTGTGATAACTCCAGGGCCAATTTTTCGGGTCCATGCCGGTGTTGGTGATCCATTCGTCTTGATCCATCGGCGGATGGCAGATGCGCATCGGCATCTCCGCCATCAAGTGATGGCGGTTGTGGATCACCAGGCGGAATAGGGCCAGTTGTTGGGGGCCGGTGAGCAGCCCAAAGAGTGAACCGAGGGCATTGCCCAGGCTGTAGAAGCGGAAATCAGGCCGGCCGGTGCGCATGTTGCCGATCAAGTAGCCGCCGCGGTCATCCAGCCACTCCTGCAACCAGTGGGGAATCACCTCCGGTTGCACGTTGAATTCATTGCGTGATTGGTAGTCGCCGTATTGCTCGGTGGGCCTCCGCCGCAGCACCTGCATCGTCTTGCTGGTCACCCAGTAGTGGTTGAGCAGGTAAACGCGCAGATCCCGCATCCAGGTGCGGGTGAGTTCCAGCCGCTGCTGGATCAAGGGGCCGCCATGGCCGCCCCCTTCCACCAGGCTCATCAGTTGGCAGCAGCTCTTGAGGCAGCCGAACAGCAGCACCTCCACTTCCAATGGCGCGCCCCAAACGTCCATCGGACGGTCAATCATGAAGGCGCAGTCGGGAACGAACAGCACCGGCGGTTCGTAGAAGCTCGGTTGCAGCACTAGATCCAACAGCAGCTGCACGGCCCGCTGCACCTTGGGGCTGGTGCCATAGCTCGTATCGCCGCTGGCCCGCACGTACATCCAACAGAGCACCGGCCACCACAGGGAGGCATCGACTGATGTGATGCGGCCAATGGAGCGTTGGCCGTAGTCGGCCAGGATTTTGTCGTCCTCTTCCACAAAGCTGGTGGGGAAGACACCGCGGGTTCGGTAGGAGCGGCTTTGCAGCTCGAGGCACAGATCGAGGAAGTGCCGCACGATCTCAAAGCGGCCCCGCAACAGCAGGTAGACCATCACCGGCACGTTGTCGCGCAGGAAGATCTCGCCGTAGTTCAGCTCGCTGTCATGAACCGAGCTTTCCAGCGCTGCCACAGCACCAGCTAGCTGGCCGCGCACGTTGACCAGGGTTTGCTCGAACAGCTCTTCGGCCTGGCGCACCACCTCCGATTCACCGGAGTTGGGGCGGGTCGTGTGTTCCGATTTCGATGGTGACCGCGGGACCTTGGGTATGGCTGGCGCCCCCAAACCTCAATTTCAACGTAGTCCTGGCGGCCTGGGTGGCGCCATTGCCTCCAGGCTGGACACCACAACGGGCCACTCGGCACTCAGCGTCTCGGGGTTGCCAGGACGCTGGCTGCCGCAAATTTGCAGCCCAGCGGCTTGGGCAGCGGCCAATTCCCCGCTGGAATCACTCATGAACAACACCGCATGGGCTGGCAGCTGCAGATCAGCAGCCAACAACGTGTAGCTCTGGGCCTCCTTTTTGGGCCCCAGGCGGGTGTCATACCAGCGCTCAAACAAGCCGCTGAGATCGCCATCGTTGGTGTGGCCATAAAACAGTTGCTGAGCCGCCACCGATCCAGAGGAATAGACGGCTAGGCGCAAGCCGCGTTGGTGCCACTGTTTCAGCGCTGGGGCGACATCGGCGAACAGCGGAGTGATTAAGGCTCCAGATTGGTAGCCATGGCGCCAGGTGATCCCCTGCAGCTCTTTGAGCGGCGCCAGTTTGCGGTCTTGATCAATCAGCCACTGCAAATAGGGCAGCAGGGCCAGGGGATCTGGGGAATCGCTGTAGGCCGGGGCTCCTGCGTCGGTGTCTTGCTTCCAGGCGATTCGCACTTCATCCAGCAAGGGCTTCAGCGGCGCTTGTTGGTCGTCTTGGCTCAGCAGGGTGCCTAGATGCTGCCGGGCATAGGGGAACAAGCTGCCCGTCACGAAATCCACCGGGCAGGTGGTGCCTTCGATATCAAGAACGATGGCGCGCAGCGACTCCCAATCGATCACGGCTGAACCCCTAATCCCTGCAGCAACAGTTGGCGCCAGCGCTGCTCCAGCAAAAACTCAAGAATCTCGAGATGGCGCGTGGCGCTGAACAGATCCTCGCCCCAGGCATAGAGCCCATGGCCGGCAATCAACAACCCATGGGGCGCTCCGGCGAGGTGCGGCTGCGCCGCCTCGCTGAGCCGTTGCAGGTCTTGGTCATTGGCGAGCACCGGCACGCTCACGCTGCTTTGGTGTGTGCTCACCCCAGCTAAGCCCTTGAGCATCTCCAGGTCTTGGAGCTTGAGGCCTCCGCGGGGCAGGGCCCATTGCGAGAGCAAGGTGCCGGCCTGGGAATGGCTATGGAGCACAGCGCCCGCCGCGCAGCTGCGCACGATCTTGAGATGCAAGAGCGTTTCGGCGCTGGCTTTGCCTGTTCCTTCAATCACCGCTGCGTTGCCATCAACAACGATCAGCTCATCGGCGGAGACGTTGCCCTTGTGCACGCCGCTGGGTGCCATCAACAGCTGTAAGGGCTCGCGGCTGATCAAGCAGCTGAAGTTGCCGCCGGTGCCATCACACCAACCGCGGCGATGGACATCAGCCATGACATCCACCAGCTCTTGCTTCAGCGCTGACAGCTTGGACACCAGTGACTGCTGCGTCCCCCCAGTGTGTCGCGCCGCAGAATCGTGCCGCACTGGCGGCAGGGTTCCCCGCCGCGCCGGTACACCCAGGCCTGGCCGCCGTAGTTGCCATTGGTGCCGGTGAGGTCGCGGAAATCGCTGAAGGTGGTGCCGCCAGCGCCAATGCTCAGCTCCAGCACCTTTACCAAGCGATCCTGTAAACCTGCGAACCCATGTTGTGGAACCATTATTGCGCCGCACCAACTTATCACCCAGTAAACCACCAATAATCCCGCCTGCCATACCACCGACGAGCGGCAGAGCGGCATAGAACCCCGCCACCTTCTTCTCCAGACCATGGGATTCTTCTAAAAACTGGGGCATCCATGATGAGTAAAATGCATCAGCAACTGTACTAAACGAAGCAGCCAAAGCAATTAGGACTGCATTGGCGAGTCCCCATCCGGATGCCGTTTTCAAAAGTTGGCCAATGCCCATTCGTTTTGATACAGCATTCGTGTAGATCGTCTCGACCCCGCGGACCAAAGCAATTTCTGCGGTATTACACTGAGGATGTTCGCCGGGTTCATTTGCAGCATGCCTGTAAAACAAAAACGCCCAAAATAAACCGACCAACGCTAAAGCAATCACGGCGCTCTGCCAGGTATCAGCGAACAAATAAGTCATTGCCAATGGAAAAAACAGATAGCAGCAAAATGCACCGCTACGGGATGCCGTGACACCAAGTAAACCCTGAGCCGATGATCTCGATTCAGCCGGAAACCAAACCTTTGTCAGACGGCCGATTCCAGCAAGCACACCTGATTGTCCAATCCCAAGGGTATATCTGGATACATACATCACCGTGGTCGATGGCGCCAATGCCAACAAGCCAAACCCAAGAGACCATACAACCACTGAGCCCGTTAAAAAAAGATGGGCTCCGAACAGGTCAATCACCATACCGGCGGGAACCTGAAACAAGCCATACGACGCCGAAAATCCTGCTGAAAGATAACTGAGTAATTCGTTATGATCGGCTTCAGGTATACCGAATTTCGCGAACTC
>CAJWAH010000118.1 GCA_913020095.1 uncultured Synechococcus sp. | reverse complement strand
CACCGCCTGAATCAAATCGCTGCGCACGGCCCCTGGCGCTGGATTCACGGGGGAGCCACCCGCCAGCAATCGGTGGCCTGCGGCTTGGCGGCACTTCCGGCCGATGCCGAGCACGTCTTGATCCACGACGGGGCCCGTTGCCTGGCGGAGCCTGCCCTGTTTGATCGCTGCGCCGAGACCCTTCAGCGCAGCGGCGAAGCGCTGATTGCCGCCACCCCTGTGGTGGACACGATCAAACAGGTGGACGGGCAAGGCCGCATCGTTGCCACCCCGCCGCGCTCTGAGCTTTGGGCAGCGCAAACGCCGCAAGGTTTCCCGGTGGCCCAACTGCGCCAGGCCCATCAACACGCTGAGCAGGCCGGCTGGGAGGTCACCGATGACGCGGCCCTGTTTGAGCGTTTGGGCTGGCCTGTTCAGGTGCTGGAGGCCAGCAGCGCCAATCTCAAGGTCACCACGCCTTTGGATCTGGAGCTGGCGGCTGCCCTGCTCAGAGCACGCTGAGGCTGCCGCTGCGGCCATCGAGGCGCACGGTTCGCCCCAAAGGAAGCGCCGCATTGGGCTGACCATGGCCGAAGGGCAGATCTCCCACCACCGGAATGCCCAGATCAAGGCTGCGTTCGCGCAACACCTGCTCGAGGCTGAAGCCAGGCCGGGTCTCATCGTCTGGCGCTTCACAGCCCTCAAACCGGCCAAAGCCAAGGCCCGCCAGTTGCTGCAGGGCGCCACTCAGGCGCCAGTGGGTCAGCAGGCGATCGATGCGATAGGGGGCTTCGCCAATGTCTTCCAGCAGCAGCACGCGGCCGGCCAACTCGGGGCAGTGCTTGGTGCCCAACAGGTGCGTCGCCACGGTGAGGTTGCCCACCAGCAGCGGGCCTTCGGCGACTCCCCCCTGCCATCCCTGTCCCTGCAATGGCGCCAGCGCTTCGCCCGCTAGCAGATCACGCAAGCGGCTTTGGCTCCACTCCGGTTCGCTGGCCAAGGTGGTGACCAGTGGGCCATGGATGGCTCCGCTGAGCCCGGCGGCCTGCTGAGCCCATAGCAGGCTGGTGACATCGGAGAACCCCAGCAGCCATCCCTTTGGCGGTTGCCAGCCCTGCTCCAGCAGCCGTGCGGCCCCCCAGCCGCCACGGGCGCAGGCCCAAAGCTCTGCTTCGCCCTTGAAATCAGCCAAGCGCTCGGCATCACGGCCGGCGTAATAGCCCCACTGCCGTGCGGGATCTGGCGCTGCACGAATCGTGTGGCCCCAGCTGCGCAGCAGGGCGATGCCCTGCTGCAGCCGCTCGGACTCCCCCAGGGCCGAACTGGGGGCCACGATTGTGGTGTTGAGGCCTGTCATCCCATCCCGCGGCCCACCACCAAGCCGGCCCACAGCAGGGTGGCCAGCCACACCTGCCGCTGGAAATGGCGGCCAATCTTCGGTTGACCTTGCCGTTCCTGTTGGCGCAGCTCCCGTAGATCTCGCCAGCCGGCCCAAAGTGCGCCGGCGGCGGCCAGCCAATAGACGATTCCCACACCAGCGACAGCTGCAGCGCTACTGAGCAGCAGCCAGGCCAGCAGGTAACACCAGCCCACCACCTGCAAGGCCTGATCGCCCAGGCTTAAGGCGCTGCTGCGCACGCCGATGCGTGCGTCGTCGCTGCGATCGGCCATGGCGTAAACGGTGTCAAAGCCAAAGGTCCACAGCAGCGTGGCTAGCCAACAGCCCCAGAGCGGCCAGCCCCCCTCCAGTGATCCGGCCGCGGCGGCCCAGGTGATCAGCACCGCAAACCCCCAACACAGCGCCAGCACCGCTTGGGGGAAGGGGAACCAGCGTTTGGCTGATGGGTAAAGAAGGATTGGCGGCAGCGCCAATACAGCCAGCTTGAGGCTCAGTTCGCGCCCCGCTGCGGGTAACTCCATCACCACCAGCAGGGCCGTGAGTAGGCACAGCAGCAGCAGGGTCCAGGCGAAGGTGAAGGTCAGCGCTCCGCGGGCCAGAGGGCGATCACTGGTGCGGGCCACACCGGCATCGATGCGGCGATCCCAGAGGTCGTTGGCGATGCAGCCAGCGCCACTGACGGCGAGCCCGCCGATGATGATCAACATCACCAGATTTCCATCGGGCCGTGGGCTTTGCAGCCACAGGCTCCAGGCCGCTGGCAGCAGCAAAATCAAGCGGCCGGTGGGTTTGTGCCAACGCAGCAGCTCCAGCCAGGCCGGCCAGCGATAGGAAAGGCTGGGAGATCGGGCCACCAGGGAGCCGGAATTCGATGCGAGAGTGTGCCACGGCCATCTTGACCCCCTGGTGAGCGCAGCGCGTCGACCCACAGCAGAGGCTGAGCTGGAGAAGTTGGCGTCGGTGATGCCGGTAGGGGAGGGGCTGCGCCGTGTGGCAGCGATTGATCTCGGCACCAACTCCACCCACCTGTTGATTGCTTCGGTGGACCCGCAATTGCGCACTTTTCAGGTGCTGCTGGCGGAAAAATCCACCACCCGCTTGGGGGAACGCGATCCCGATACCGGTGATCTGTCGCCAGAAGCGATGGAGCGGGCACGCTTGGCCCTGCGCCATTGCCGTGAGCTGGCCAGCAGCCACGAGGTTGAGGAGATTGTTTGTGTGGCCACCAGCGCCATGCGGGAAGCTCCCAATGGGCTGGCGTTTTTGCAGGAGGTCGAGCGCGACTTTGGCCTCAAAACCGAGGTCATTAGTGGGCCTGAAGAGGCGCGCTTGATCTACCTCGGTGTGCTCTCAGGCATGGATTTTGCCGAGCAGCCCCACTACATCCTCGATATCGGCGGCGGCTCCACCGAGCTGATCTTGGCTGATGCAGGTGATGCCCGTGCCCTCACCAGTTCCCGGGTGGGGGCCGTGCGGTTGCAGCGCGATTTCGTTCGTCAAGAGCCGCTGGAACCCAAACGGGTGGAGTTTTTGCGGGCCTTCATTCAAGGCTCTTTAGAGCCGGCCGTGGAGAAGGTGCGCCGCCGGCTTGAGCCCGATGAAACGCCGGTGTTGGTGGCCACCAGTGGTACAGCCATGGCCGCTGCGGCGTTGTTGGCCATGGATCGCCCTGAACTCAAGGGGCGTTTGCATGGCGCTGAGTTTGGACGCGCTGAGTTGGACGCGTTGGTGCAACGGGTGCTGCCGCTCACCCCGCAGGAGCGTCGCGCCTTGCCAGGCATCAATGCGCGCCGGGCCGAAATCATCGTTCCAGGCCTGCTGGTGCTGCAGCAGGCCATGGAGATGCTGGGGGCCAGCCGCTTTGTCATCAGTGATCGCGCCCTGCGGGAGGGCTTGATCATTGATTGGATGCTGCGTCACGACTTGATCGTTGACCGCTTCGTCTACCAAGGCGAGATCAGGCGCCGCACCGTGATGCATCACGCCCACAAATACGGGGTGTCGATTACCCGTGCCGAGCGGATTGCTGCCTTTGCCCTGGACCTCTGGGATCAGACCCGCGGCTCGTTGCACCAGGCCCCTGAATCGTCGCGCCAACTGCTGTGGGCGGCTGCGATGGTGCACCGCTGCGGGCTACGCATTAACACCAGTGCTTATCACAAGCATTCCTGGTATCTGGTTCAGAACGGAGAGCTGCTGGGCTACAGCCACAGCGAGCAGCGGGTGATCGCCTCATTGGCGCGCTATCACCGCAAAAGCTTGCCCAAAAAGAGGCACGAGAGTTGGAGTCCGCTCACTCAAGAGGAGAAGACCTTGGTGGAGCGCCTCTCGTTGTTGCTGCGTTTGGCCGTTGCCATGGACCGGCGACCGGGTGGAGCCGTCAAGACAGTGGTGGCGAGTTGCACTGGTAAAGAACTGAAGCTTGAGCTCGAACCCATCGACGTTGGCGATGACTTGTCTCTGGAGCTATGGAGTTTGCAAACCTGCGGGCCGTTGATTCAGAGCGCCGCTGGTCTCAGCCTGCGTTCGGGGCTGTTGCGCTCCCGGCAGCCACTGGCGGTTTAAAGGTCACCCACTGGATCGTTTCAATCGAGCCCAGGGCTTTGGGTGGCTGATCGCCGATGTGGGCCATCACCAGATCAGGGCGTCCCGCCAAGACCTGCACGCCAGTGCCGAGCGGGAAGCTGTGGGGGCCAGGCTGCATCAGGCCTTCAAATAACTGCTTTTGGCCCGCCAGCTGACGCACTGACATCCAGACCGGCTCACTGAGTGAGAGCTCCAACGTTTTGGGCTGCGGTTTTGGGGTGGCGGCAACGGCAGCATCAGCACTGGGTTTGGCTGGTGTTTTCGGCCACAGCTTGGGGATGGCAGCCAATTGGCCTTGCAGAGCCGGCAGATTGCGGCTGATGGCGACACCGCCGATGGCCAACAGGGCAACCACTCCAATCGAGGGCAGAAGCCAGCTGGGCCGCTGGAAACGCACGGGGCTGGCTTTGGCTGTGTTGTCTTTCTTGCCCTCTTGCAGCCAATTGCGCTGGCCCTCTTCCCGTTTGGCTTGGGCTGTGGGCTCCGAGCGCCCCAGCTGGAACACCGCTTTGGCGGCTGGGCTGGCTTCGTTGGTTTGTTGGCTCAAATCGGCCCGGAAGGCCTCCACCACCGGTTCAGCATCGAGGCCGAGGGCAGCGGCCAAGCGTCTGACTTGGGCGATGGTGAACACGGCCTCTGGCCAGCGTTCCTGTTGATGGCATTCGAGCGCCTCAATCTGGTGCGGCCGCATGTGCAGCCGCTCGGCCAGTTGCTCGCGGCTGAGGCCTAGGGCGGTGCGCGCCTGGAGCAACACAGCTCCTGGGTTGGAGGGGGCAGAAGCGTTCAGCGGTTGGTTCTGATCGCCCATTCCAAGCAACGCAGCAGTGGGCGAATTGTGGCCCAGGTTCAGCAACTTTGCTTGAAGCGTTAAGCACAACCGCCGCCAATTCTTGGCTCGGAATGTTGCTTTAAATGGCTTTTTTGATGGGCGATACTGGATTCGAACCAGTGACCCCTTCCGTGTGAAGGAAGTGCGCTA
>CAJWAH010000117.1 GCA_913020095.1 uncultured Synechococcus sp. | reverse complement strand
GTTAGGCACGACACGCTGTAATTCAGAGGATTGCCGGATGAAATTGTCTTCCAGCGCTTCTGCGCCACGCCTCGGCGGGAGGTGAAGTGCTTTCCATGCGCATTTCCGGCACCGGGGCCAGAAAGTCCGCCAGCGGTTCACAGTCCGGGTCCATGTTAATCCAAATAAAACCTGCAAAAGTCTCACATCGAATCTCTTTAAGTTTTATTTTCCCGCAAGGATTGCCTTCTGCGAAATTTTCTGCGTCCTGAGCATAAAGCAGGTCCCCTCCAACATCGAAGGCCCATGCATGGTATCTACATACAAATTTGATCGAGCAATCGCTTCAGCATCAGTTTCTTGCATATCAGCATTAAAGGCTCCTACAAGGTCTAGGTGTGTACCTGGAGAGAGCCATCTTCCCCTTACTAGAGGACTAGTAGATAAAGTTGCACATGAAATTAGTTGGGCCCATTCACAGGCACTTTTTAGATCACTAGTTGCTGAGGCAGTAAGGTGAGTTTGATTTGTAATTTCATATGCAAGTTTTTCTGCATTAGTTGACTTTTGGGACCATACTATGACTTCCTTTATCGGTCGAATTTTTGAGTGAGCTTGGACTAGGTGACGAGCTAAGGCTCCAGACCCAACCATTAAAAGGCGATTAGTATCTGCACATGCAAGATATTTTGCTGCAAGTGCTGACGCAGCCGCGACACCAGGTAACGGCGCTGAGCTGGGGAAGCCTCGGAGTAGCGGGAAAACTGAGCGGCAAACGGCGCCAGCTGCTGACACTCCTGCGCAGGCAATTGCGATGACGGAGAGCGGCATTGCTGCTCCATAAAGGCGCTAAATCGCGACCGCTGACCCTGGAGATCTTGGAAACCCGCGTCAGCTTCCAGGCTGAGGCTGCGCTGCAGCTGACGCAGCCAGCGATCCAGCTCCGCAGTCAGCGGAGCTGGGCTCAGATCTGGGGTTGCGCGGTGGGGTTGTTGTCCTGCGACCACAGCTGTTGCGCCTGCAGAACGGCGAGCCGTTGCTGCCAGTGCTGAATGCGACGCTCCATTTTGCGCAGATTGTCATCGAGCTTGTGCAATGCATTGCGCAGGTCGCGCAAGTGGGGCAGCGCGTGCTCCAGTTCCGAGACACGGATCAACAACCCGTTGAGCTGCAACTCATGGCTTGTCAGGCCATCGGGCATGGGCAGCCGCACCGTCAACACGTTGGGGGCGACGCCCTGTTGCTCCACCTGGCCGGCCAATGAGGCATCCAGCAGGGTGAGGGGCATCAGGCTTTGGCACAGGCCACTGCGCAGCAGTTCCACATTGATGGCGTGGCTGAGGTTGCGAAGTCGCCGCTGCAACGCCTGATCCCATACCCCAAGCCACACGCGCAACTGCTGTGGATCGCGCGGCAAGGGGAATGGGCTGGTGAGCGGATCATCAGCACTTAGGGATGAACCCAAGAGGCTGCCATTGGCCATTTGCCGCAGCCAATTCAAGGCCTGCTCGTGATCCAGTGGTTGAGATGACTCCTCCTCATCCACCAACCCAGCAGGCTCAGAGGACAGGGTCGAACAGAACTGCGCTGGGTCAAAGTTGCCCAGCAATGACGGCGACTCGAGGCTGAATTGCAGCCCGGCTCCAGGATCAGGATCAGCAGCGGCCATCAGTGGCTCCACCGAGCCATCGGCCGGGGCCGGCTCATCGGCTTCTGGTTCGGCCATGTCATCGGCGCTCAACAGGCGACTGCCGAGCTGCGCCAGTTGCTCAACGGTCAGCAGCGAACTGCAGCGTTGGGTGAGATGCAGCAAGCGTTCGCGCATGACCTGGCGCTGCTGCTCAGCCATGGCGTTGAACGCCTCGGGCTGGAGCTTGGTGCAGAGGTGAAACACCGCCTGCAGCAGTTGATGGGGCAACTCATGGCGCAGTTGCTCGAGGTAGTCCTGCAGCAAGCTGTAGAGCTTGATGGCAGCCCGTTCACTCAGAGCATCGAGCGCGTCAAGTTCTTGACGCGCCTGTTCGGCGGTTGCCCCCTCCGAGGAGTTCAAGCAGTCATGGCGGCCACTTCTGCCGCGAAGTCCTCTTGCTTCACTTCAATGCCTTCACCCAGGGTGTAGCGGGTGAAGCGCCGCACTTGGATGTTTTCGCCGATCTTGCCGGCCAGCTGCTTGACCATCTCGGCCACCGAGAGGGAGCTGTCTTTGATGAAAGGCTGCTCCAGCAGGGCGAGTTCCTTGAGGCGCTTGTTGACGCGGCCTTCAACGATCTTGGCCTTCATGGCCTCGGGCTTGTTGCCCAGGTCATCGCGCCCCATCTCAATGTTGGTTTCGCGCTCTTTGACATCAGCCGGGATGTCATCGGTGGTCACGAACTCAACGTTGGGGCAGGCCGCAATTTGCATGGCCACGTTGCGCACCAGCTCTTGGAACGCGTCACCGCGGGCCACGAAGTCGGTTTCGCAGTTCACTTCCACCAAAACGCCCACGCGGGCGCCGGTGTGGATGTAGCTGCCAACGGCGCCTTCAGCGGCGGTGCGACCGGATTTCTTCTCAGCTGAAGCAATGCCCTTCTGACGCAGCCACTCGGTGGCTTTGGTGAGATCGCCAGAGGACTCGTTGAGAGCCTTCTTGCAGTCCATCATCCCCGCACCGGTTTGGTCGCGGAGCTCCTTGACGAGCTTGGCGGAAATCTCGGCCATGACGGGGTGCGGGGAAGTGAAAAGCGGGGGGAGTGTAAACAGCGGGGGAGGGCCTTAGCCCTCATCCCCCTGGTCGTTCGAGCCGTGGCGACCTTCGTTGATGCCGTCAGCCAAACGTCCAATGATCAGCTGCACCGAACGCACAGCGTCGTCATTGCAGGGGATCGGCACGTCGCAGAGGTCGGGATCGCAGTTGGTATCCAGCATCGACACCACAGGGATGTCGAGCTTCTGGCATTCCAGAACGGCGTTGTATTCGCGCTTCTGGTCGATCAGCACCACCACATCGGGCAGGCGGCGCATGTTCTTCAGACCGCCCAGATACTTCTGCAGACGATCCAGCTCGCGGCGCAGAACCGAGGCCTCCTTCTTGGGACGCATCGCAATCGCACCGGAGCTCTCCATGCGCTCGAGGTCCTTGAGACGCTCGATGCGGGCGCGCATGGTGCTCCAGTTGGTGAGCATGCCGCCCAACCAGCGCTGGTTCACGTAGCTGGCGCCGCAACGGCTGGCCTCCAGGGCCACCACCTCAGCGGCTTGCTTTTTGGTGCCGACAAAGAGGAAGCGCTTGCCGCTGCGAGCAGCACTGCGCACCCACTTGTAGGCGTTGTTCATGCAGACGGCGGTCTGCACCAAATCGATGATGTGGACGCCGTTGCGAGCGCAGTGGATGTACCGCTGCATCTTCGGATTCCAGCGGCGGGTTTGGTGCCCAAAGTGGGCACCGGCCTCCATCATTTCGGAGAGCGTGACAACTGCCATGTTGTTGGGGTTTCGGGTTGGCCACCACCCGCCAGGGAGGACGGCCCAAATCGGCCAATGTCCTCACCCGAAACGTGCGGGTGTGCGGTTTTGAAGGGACGTCCCAACCTATCAGGCCGTGTCCTGGCCTGGGTTCAGGCGATTCCAGCGGCCTGCGCTTCGCGCTGCATGGCCACCACACTGATGCGATTGAGCGGCAAGCGCAGCAGCTCCATCGCCACGCCCGGGTGACCGCGGCGGATTAACCAGGCCAGCAAGGGCCGCAAGCTGCGCTCATTGAGCAAGCCACCCAAGGTGAGCAGCTCCCAAAGCAGCCGGTGCCAGATGGTGAATTGAATGATGAAACGCACCCGCCGGGTGGGGTGCTTCCGGTAAAACACCAGCCCCATCTTGGCCCGCTCCCGCTCTTTGCGAACCAGCTCGGGAACCTGCTCCAAGTTGAGCGGAGGGTGCCAGTGGTAGCCGGCGGCCGCAGGGCAGCGCACCAACCGCACGCCCATGCGGCGAAGGCGCTCGCCGAGTTCCAGGTCTTCCCAGCCATAGAGCTGGAAGGAGGGATCAAATAACCCTGATTCCTGAAGCACCGTCTTATCGATGGCCACATTGCCCGTGGCGAAATACGCCCACGACAGATCACTGAGTTTGTGGGGTTCGCTCTCGGGGGACTCGAAGTTGTGGGTATTGATCACCGCCCCATAGGTGAAGCAAAGGCGATTGCCATCCCGCTGCCAGGCTTGGCGCAGCGAATGCACGTGATGCCGCAAAAACTCCGGCACCACCACCAAATCACTATCGATAAAAATGATCACCTCGCCTTTGGCGTGATCAACGCCAAGGTTGCGGCCGATGGCGGGGCCGCCATGTTCTTGGCAGATCAAGCGGACATGGGGCAGTGCTGCTGCCTCGCTTTGGATCCACTCGACTGTGCCGTCGGTGGAGCCGTCATCCACCAAGACCACCTCAAACGAATCGCCGGGATCCAGGGGCTGCTGGGCTTCTAGGGCCCTGAGGCACTGCTGCAGGATCGGCAGGCGGTTGTAGGTGGGAATAACAACGCTGACGAGCACAGCTGGATCCAAGGTGCTCCCATGATCGCTGATGCGTTCAGCGGGCATGGGCCGCAAAGCAATAAAAAGCCCTGATCAAACAAAAGCTGATCAGGGTTGGTGATGAATTTGGGTTGCGTTGGCGATCCAGTACTACAGGACATTGAGATGGTCATGGAGATGGGGCCACCGTCCAGCTTCAGTGAACATCCACGGCTTCACAGATCAGTCCATGCGGGCATGAAATTGCCACCACTCCAATAGGGATTGAACTCAGCCCGCTTGGGAGCTGAGGTGGCGTTGCTCTGTGCTGCGACAACCACGGCAGCCTCTAGCCGTTTGCGCACGTCGGCTCGGGACCCGCCCACTGGCAACCCCTTCTCCCTGCACAAGCGCTTCAAATCGGACGTCGACATGGCTCGCAGACCGCCACGGGGGCGTGGACCGCGATTGCGATTGCGATTGCGGCGCC
>CAJWAH010000116.1 GCA_913020095.1 uncultured Synechococcus sp. | reverse complement strand
TTGATGACGTCAGAGGCCTCTTGAGGCTCTTTGACCACCATCATCTTGATGACGGAGATGTAGTAGTAGATCGACACCACAGACGTCACCAGGCCCACCACCACCAGCAGGTATTGGCCATCGGCCCATCCGGCAAAGAAGAGGTAGATCTTGCCGAAAAATCCGAGCATCGGTGGGATGCCGCCCAGCGAGAGCAGGCAAAGGCTGAGGCCCAGGGTGATCAACGGATCTTTTTGATAGAGGCCGGCGTAGTCGGAGATGCGATCGCTGCCGGTTCGCAGCGAGAACAGGATCACGCAGGCGAAGGCCCCCAAATTCATGAACAGGTAGGCCGCCATGTAGAGCACCATCGCGGCGAAGCCTTCTTCGGTGCCGCAGACCAGGCCAATCATCACGAAGCCCGCCTGGCCGATGGAGCTGTAGGCCAGCATCCGCTTCATGGATGTCTGGGCCAGGGCCACCACGTTGCCCAGGGTCATGCTGAGCACGGCCAGCACGGTGAACAGCAGTTGCCACTGGGTCTGGAAGCTTTCAAAGCAGCCCACCAGCAGGCGCAGAGCCAAGGCGAAACCAGCGGCTTTGGAGCCCACCGAGAGAAAGGCCACCACCGGTGTGGGGGAACCCTCATAGACGTCGGGGGTCCACTGGTGGAAGGGCACCGCCGAGATCTTGAAGGCCACCGTGGCCAGCACAAACACCAGAGCCAGAGCGCTTAAAGGCGTAACGCCAGCTCCCTGCAGGGAGAGGGTGATGGCATCGAGATTGGTGGAGCCGCCACTGACGCCGTAGAGCAGCGAGGTGCCATACAAAAAGACGGCTGCAGCGGCTGAGCCCACCAGCAGATATTTCAGGGCGGCTTCTGAGCTGCGGGCATCGCGCTTCATGTAGCCCGACAGCAAATAGCTGGACACCGACAGGGTTTCCAGGGCCACAAAGATGGAGACCAGATCCGTGGCGCCGCAGAGCAACATCGCCCCCACCGTGGCGGCCATCAAGATCGCGGCGTACTCACCCACTGGCGTTCCGGCGCGCTCCACGTAGCGCCAACTAATCAGCAGCGACAGCAGGGTTGAGGTGGCCACCACAGCGCGGAAGGCCACGCCGAGGTTGTCGGTAATAAAAGAGGAGAAAAAGGCATCGGCCGTGGGCTCGCTCCACTGCAAAGCCAGCAGCACCAAGCTGGTGCCCAAGCCGGCGTAACAAAAGGGGGGCACCAGGCGCGCCGCTGTTTTCTCACCCGCCAGATCGGCCAAAAGGCAGGCCAACAAAGCGATCAAGATGGCAGCTTCAGGCGCAATGGCCCCGGCGTTGAGGGACTGGGCCAGGCTCTCCATCTGCGCGCAGCACTGTTTCGTACTAAGCCGGATGGTAGCCCTCTCCCCTTGAGGGCTCGGATCTACCCTTCGGATTCGGACTCCCCTGCGTTCGGCTGCTGCCGCCTGTGCCCAACACCCTCGTCATCGTCGAGAGCCCCACGAAGGCCCGCACCATCCGCGGCTTCTTGCCACGCACCTTCCGCGTGGAGGCGTCGATGGGCCATGTGCGCGACCTCCCCAACAACGCCAGTGAGATCCCGGCGAGCCACAAGGCTGAGAAATGGGCCAAGACCGGCGTCAACACTGAAAAAGATTTCGAACCGCTCTATGTGGTTCCCAAAGACAAGAAAAAGATCGTCAAAGAGCTCAAGGACGCCCTCAAAGTGGCCGATGAGTTGCTGCTCGCAACCGATGAAGACCGCGAAGGGGAATCGATCAGCTGGCACCTGCTGCAGCTGCTGAACCCCAAGGTGCCGGTCAAGCGCATGGTGTTTCACGAGATCACCGAAGAGGCGATCAAGCGCGCCTTGGGCCAAACCCGCGAGCTCAACATGGAGCTGGTGCATGCCCAAGAAACCCGGCGCATCCTCGATCGCTTGGTGGGCTACACGGTTTCGCCGCTGCTCTGGAAGAAGGTGGCCTGGGGGCTCTCGGCCGGCCGCGTGCAATCGGTGGCGGTGCGGCTGCTGGTGCAGCGCGAGCGGGCCCGGCGTGCCTTCCGCAGCGGCAGCTACTGGGATCTCAAGGCCCAGTTGAAGCATGAGGGCATCAGTTTTGAAGCCAAGCTCAGCCATCTCGCTGGTGAGCGCATTGCCACCGGTGGCGATTTCGATGAGAGCACCGGTGCCATCAAGGCCGGCACCAAGGTCAAGCTGCTCAGCGAAGCCGATGCCCAAGGGCTGCTGAAGGCCATCGATGGCAAAACCTGGTCGGTGGCCGACGTTGAGGAAAAACCCACCACCCGCCGGCCGGCACCGCCCTTCACCACCAGCACCCTGCAGCAGGAGGCCAACCGCAAACTGCGCCTTTCCGCTCGCGAAGCGATGCGCACGGCCCAGGGCCTCTATGAGCGCGGCTACATCACCTACATGCGCACCGACTCGGTGCACCTCAGCGAGCAGGCGATTACGGCAGCCCGCAGCTGCGTGAGCGATAAGTACGGCGCCGATCACCTCAGCCCGCAACCGCGGCAATACACCACCAAAAGCCGCAATGCCCAAGAGGCCCACGAGGCCATCCGGCCCGCGGGTTCCAGCTTCCGCACGCCAGCTGAATCCGGTCTCAAGGGCCTCGATCTCTCCCTCTATGAACTGATCTGGAAGCGCACCGTCGCCAGCCAGATGGCCGATGCCCGCCTGACCATGGTCAGCGCCCAGATCGAGGTGGAGAACGCCCGTTTCCGCGCCAGTGGCAAGCGCATTGATTTCGCTGGCTTCTTCCGCGCCTATGTGGAAGGCAGCGATGACCCTGATGCAGCCCTGGAAGGCCAAGAGGTGCTGCTGCCCACCCTGCGCAGCGGCGATCACCCCAGCTGCCAGAGCTGCGAACCCCACGGCCACCAGACCCAGCCCCCCGCCCGTTTCAGCGAAGCGGCCCTGGTGAAGATGCTCGAGAAAGAGGGCATCGGCCGCCCCTCCACCTACGCCTCGATCATCGGCACCATCTGCGATCGCGGTTACGCCACCCTGCAGAACAACTCCTTGACCCCCAGCTTCACGGCCTTCGCCGTGACAGCTCTGCTGGAGGAGCACTTCCCGGATCTGGTCGATCCCAGCTTCACGGCGCGGATGGAGAACACCCTCGATGAGATCTCCAACGGCTCAGCGGAGTGGCTTCCCTACCTCGATCACTTCTTCCGCGGCGACAAGGGCCTGGAGCAACAGGTGGCCAAGCGCGAGGGGGATATCGATCCGGTGGCCTCCCGCACGATCGAGCTCGATGGCTTGCCCTGTGTGGTGCGAATCGGCCGGTTTGGTGCCTATCTCGAGGCCAAGCGCCCCGGGGAAGACGGCGAAGAGGAGCTGATCAAGGCCACCCTGCCCCAGGACCTGACGCCTGCTGATCTCGACAGTGATCAGGCGGAATTGCTGCTCAAGCAGAAGGCCGATGGCCCTGAAAGCCTGGGCGAAGATCCCGCCACCGGTGAGGCGATCTATCTGCTGTTTGGCCAGTACGGCCCCTACGTGCAGCGCGGCCAGGCCAGCGAGGAGACCCCCAAGCCCAAGCGGGCCTCGTTGCCGCGGGGCACCAAGCCCGAAGACGTGACCTTGGAGATGGCCAGTGGCTTGCTGCAGCTGCCCCGGCTGCTCGGTGAGCACCCTGAAGGCGGCAAGGTGCAAGCGGGCCTGGGCCGTTTTGGTGCCTATGTGGTTCACGACAAAGGCAAAGGCGAGAAGGACTACCGCTCCCTCAAGGCCGATGACGATGTGCTGGAGGTGGGCTTTGAGCGCGCCATGGAGCTGCTGTCGATGCCCAAGCGGGGCCGCGGCGGCCGCACCGCCCTGAAAACCCTCGGCACGCCCGATGGCAGCGATGAGGCGATCCAGCTGTTTGATGGCCCCTATGGGCTGTATGTGAAGCAGGGCAAGGTGAACGCGTCCCTGCCGGAGGGCACCACCGCCGAGACCATCACCCTCGAGCAGGCCGTTGAATTGCTGGAGGCCAAGGCCGCCACCAAAAAATCCAGCCGCAAGAGCACAGCGAAGAAAAAGCCTGCGGCCAAAAAACCAGCGGCCAAAAAACCTGCAGCACCGCGCACCACCAAGACGGGCCGGCTGCGGGCTAGTGCTGTGCGGGTGATCAAGGCTGCCGACAGTTGATGGCGCGGCCCCTGCTTGTTGGGCTGCTGCCACTGCTGCTGGTGGGGTGCAGCAGCACGCCCCTGGGCCAGCAGTTGGGGGCCAGCTTTGATGCGCCGCCTGCAGCCGAACCCAAGCCAGCGGCCAAGTTGGAGCCGCCTATCAAGCCCGTGCCGCTGCAACAGCCCAAGGCAGATGAGCCCAAAGTCGACCCTGAGCCGGCCCCCCAGGCTGAACCGGCCGCGGACGCCACAGCAGAGCCAGAGCCAGAGCCCAAGGCTGAGCCTGAGCAGGCGGCTGAGCCCCGCGATCCCCAGCCCTATCGCGTCATCCTGCGGCTGCCATCGGCGGATCCTTCCGCACCTGCTGAAGCGGTGACCAAAGCCTTGCGGGCCGCTGGCTTGCCCTTTGAAGTGGAGACCATCGAGCGGCTTCAGCCCGCCAAGCAGCCATGAGCCCACGCCAGATGACCGAGACGGCCTACATGGCCGCCAGCACCGGTCTGCTGTGGGTGGCGATCTACTACTTGCCCATCGGCGATGCCCTGTTTCGCCTGGCGATCCCGTTGCCGCTGGTGCTGTTGCAGTTGCGCCATGGCGGCCGCACGGCCTTGGAGGGTGTAGCGGTCACGGTGCTGCTGCTCACCGTGTTGATGGGGCCGGTGCGCGGGCCGTTGATGCTGTTCCCCTATGGGCTGCTGTCGCTGTGGCTGGGTTGGTGTTGGCGCCGCCAATGCAGCTGGTGGTTCTCCATGGCCGTGGGCGTGCTGATTGGTGCGGCGGGCTTTTTGGTGCGGGTGGCGCTGGTGTCGCTGCTGTTGGGGGAAAACCTCTGGGTCGTGATCACAGGCGCTGCC
>CAJWAH010000115.1 GCA_913020095.1 uncultured Synechococcus sp. | reverse complement strand
GATGAGGCCACCGCTGCCGCTGAGGCGATGACCTTGGCCTACGGCGCCTGCCGCCGCAAGCAGGCCCGCCGTTTCCATGTGCAGGCCGATCTGTTCCCCCAGACCCTGGCGGTGCTGCAGACCCGCGCTGAGCCCCTCGGCATTGAGCTGGTGGTGGCTGACCCCGCTGAGATGGAGTTCGGCGACGACAGCTTTGGCCTGCTGCTGCAGCTGCCCAGCGCCAGTGGCGCTTGCCCGGATCCCACTGAGGTGATTGCCCGCGCCAAGGCCGCTGATGTGCTGGTGATCGCAGCGGTTGATCCCCTGGCCCAGGTGCTGATGCCACCGGTGGCGCAGCTGGGTGTGCAGATCGCGGTGGGCAGTGCCCAACGCTTTGGTGTGCCCCTCGGTTTTGGCGGCCCCCATGCCGCTTTCTTTGCCACCACCGAGGCCTACAAGCGTCAAATCCCCGGACGGCTGGTGGGCATGTCCCGCGATGCGGCTGGTGAGCCGGCCCTGCGTTTGGCGCTGCAAACCCGCGAGCAGCACATCCGCCGCGACAAGGCCACCAGCAACATCTGCACCGCTCAGGTGCTGCTGGCTGTGATGGCTGGTTTTTATGCCGTGCACCACGGCCCCGATGGCCTCACCGCCATCGCCCGCCGCGTGCAGCGCCTGACAGCAGCCCTGGCCGCTGGCCTGCAGCAGTTGGGCCTTGAGCTGGCTGCCGCTCCCGCCTTTGACACCCTGCGCCTGCGGCTGGATCAGCCCGGTAGCTGGATCGAGCGTTTGGAAGCTGCTGGCTTCAACCTGCTGCCCCTGCCCGATGGCGCTGGCATCAGCCTCGATGAATGCAGCGATGAGGCTGAAGTTCAGGCGCTGCTGGAGTGTTTTGCCGCTGGTTGCAGCCGCACAGCCCCGGCCATTAGCGAGCTGCTGGCCGCCACACCGCAGGCCAAGAGCGTTGGCGAGTTGCCTGTGCGTCCGGCTGGTTGGCTGCCCCAGGAAGTGTTCCAGCTCTACCGCTCAGAAACCGAGCTGCTGCGCTACATCCAGCGGCTGGTTTCCAAGGACTTCTCCTTGGTGCACGGGATGATCCCGCTGGGTAGCTGCACCATGAAGCTCAATGCCGCTGCTGAGCTGCAGCCGGTGAGCTGGGCTGCGTTCAACCGCCTGCATCCGTTTGTTCCGGCAGCTCAGCGCCAGGGCTACGACCAGCTGATCAACGAGCTGGAGGCGTGGCTCGCCACGATCACCGGTTTTGCGGCGGTGTCGCTGCAGCCCAATGCCGGCTCCCAAGGCGAGTACGCCGGCTTGCTGGTGATTCGCGCTTGGCATCGCCAGCGCGGTGAAGGCCACCGCAACATCTGCCTGATTCCCACCAGTGCCCATGGCACCAATCCCGCCAGTGCGGTGATGGCGGGCATGCAGGTGGTGGCGGTGCAATGCGATGAAGCGGGCAACATCGATCAGGCCGATTTGGCCGCCAAGGCCGAGCAGCACGCCGATCAGTTGGCGGCCTTGATGGTCACCTACCCCTCCACCCATGGGGTGTTTGAGCAGGGCATCAGCGACATCTGCGCGCTAATCCATCGCCACGGCGGCCAGGTTTATCTCGATGGCGCCAACCTCAATGCTCAGGTGGGTGTTTGCCAGCCCGGTCGCTTTGGCGCTGATGTCTGCCACCTCAACCTGCACAAGACCTTCTGCATCCCCCATGGCGGCGGCGGCCCCGGCGTAGGCCCCATTGCTGTGGCGGCCCACTTGGCGCCTTTCCTGCCCGGCCATCCCCTGGTGCCCTGCGGCGGTGAGCAGGCCATTGGCCCTGTTTCAGCAGCCCCTTGGGGCAGCGCCAGCATCCTGCCGATCAGCTGGATGTACATCCGCTTGATGGGTGGCGCCGGTCTGCGCCAAGCCACGGCGGTGGCTCTGCTGGCTGCCAATGACTTGGCTGAGCGACTCGAACCCCATTTCCCGGTGCTCTACCGCGGCGCCAATGGCCGTGTCGCCCACGAGTGCATCCTTGATCTGCGCCCGCTCAAGCGCAGCGCTGGTTTGGAGGTTGATGATCTGGCCAAGCGCTTGATGGACTACGGCTTCCATGCCCCCACCGTGTCCTGGCCGGTGGCCGGCACCGTGATGGTGGAGCCCACTGAAAGTGAGTCGTTGCTGGAGCTCGATCGCTTTGTCGAAGCGATGATGGCGATCCGCGCTGAGGCCGCTGCCATCGAGGCCGGCCTGTGTGATCGCGATGACAATCCCCTGCGCCGGGCTCCCCACACCCTGGCGGCGGTGACAGCCGATGTTTGGGAGCGGCCCTACAGCCGCGAACAAGCGGCCTATCCGGTTCAGGGGCTGCGGACTAACAAGCTCTGGCCTGCGGTCTCGCGCATCGACAATGCCTTCGGCGATCGCAATTTGATCTGCACCTGCCCCTCAGTGGAGGAGCTGGCTGGAGCGGCCGGTTAAGTCTTGACAAGAGTAAATTTAAGGTTTTCCTCTTGATTTACGTCTTGCCTTTCCGGCATCATCTGTTGCAACTGCGGACGAGGGCCTACAAAGCCTGATTCCGTTACTGAGCGAGACCATGAGCACCAACGATCACGGCTCTCACACCAGCGGCCCCAACCTTCCCTTCCAAGACCGGTTGGCACGCGGTGAAACGGTCAATGTCTCAGGCACCAATGTCGTCCGGGTTCCCTTCGGTGTTCGCCGTAGCCGCCGCGATCGCCCCGAGCGTCCCGACAATTGGCACACCCTGGTGCTGCCCCTGCAGCGCTTTGATCCCACACCTCCGCCCCGCGCAGCTTGAGCTGGCGGCATTGGGAAGACTGAATTTTTAGCTTGTGATCAACCGCTTGAGCTTGCTGGCTCAGGCGGTTTTTTGTTGGTCTTGCACCTCAGCCAGCCGCCAACCGTTGCCTTTGGTTTGAGGCAGCAGCTCCGCCTTGGGCCTGCGGTCGCGGCCCAAGCGGGCCAGGCGCCAATCCACCAGCGCTTTCACATCGGCGATCGAGCAGGCCGGCGCGCGAAACGGCAACACGTGCATCGGGCTGCGCTCGGGGCGCACCTGCCAGCTCAGGTCCTCTTCTGGGATGAGTACAAAACCGCGGTAACGCTCCACCTGCCCGGGAGTTTGGCTCTCCAATTGCGAACGATCCGCCTGACTGCATTAGAGCCGCAGTTGGGGCGGCCTGCATGACTTTTTTGGGTGTGCACAAATGGGCCCATCAGTAGTTGCTGCCGCTGCGGCGGTGATGTAGCGCCGTCACTCCCTCCTCGTCGAATAGCCCGCCAGCACTGACTTCGGCGTACACCACCCAGTGATCACCAACGTCCATGCGCTGCTTGACCGTTCCCTCCAGCCAGGCCAGCGCTTCCGGCAACAGCGGCTGCCCGCCGGGGCTGCGTTCGAGCTCCAAACCGGCAAAGCGATCGTCGCCGGGATTGAACGGCTGCAGGAATTGCTTCATCGGGCCGGTTTCGCGGCCTTCGGCCAGCACGTTGAGGGCAAAGCGGTCGCCCACATGCAGCAGCGCTTCCACGGCGCGGTCGCGGGCCACCGCGACCGTGATGCCCGGAGGCGTGAAGCTGGCCTGGCTCACCCAGCTGGCCACCATGGCGCCGCTGAGGGCTTGCTCGCCTTCTCCTTTGCTGGCGGTCAGCACGCAGAGAGACCCCACCACGCGTCCAAGGGCCAGCACGCCGGGATCGCTGCGGCTTTCGCTCAGTCCGCCACCAGCGCGTTTTTGCTGGCGCTTCTGCTGTTGCTGCAGCTTGCGGGCCAGGCCCATGCCGGTTTCTTCGCAGCGCTTCAGCGTGGGGGCATCGGGGCTGAACTTCACCCGGATCGGTTCAAAGGCCTGGCTGAAGCCGCCGTCGGTGAGTTTGGTTTCCAGTAGATCCAGCGCTTCTCCGCTCCAGCCAAAGCTGCCGAACACCCCCACCGGTTTGCTGCGGTCGCCTTCAGCCAGCACCGTGCCCAGGGCCGACACGATCGGCGTGGGCGCATGGCCGCCGAGGGTGGGTGAGCCAATCAGCAACGCATCGCAACCCTGGATCGCCTTGAGCAGTGCTTCTGGCTCGCTGAACTCGCAGTTGAGGCTGTTGACGCGCACGCCGGTGCGGGCAATGCCCTGGCCAATGGCATCGGCGATCGAGGCGGTGTTGCCATAGGCGCTGGCATAGAGCAGAGCCACTTCCAGCTTCGAGCGCTGCTGGGCTTCTCCCCAGCGGCCGTAGTCCGCCAGCAGGCTGCGCCAGCTGTCATCGATGGCGGGCCCATAGCCCGGCGCGATGCTGCGGATCGGCAGCTCCTCCAGACGGCTCACCACCGCTTCCACCTGGCTGGCCATCGGTGCCATCAGGCAGTCGTAGTAGTAGCGGCGGTCTTCTTCGGTGCTGCTGCGGTTGGTTTCGGCGTAGCTGTCGCTGCAGAGGTGGGCGGCAAAAAAGCGGCCACTCATCAGCAGGCCGTTATCGGGCAAAAACGCCACCAGGCCTCCGGGCCAGCGCGGTGTTGGCACCGCCAGCACCTCTAGTTCGCGGCCATCAGGCAGCGCCAGGTTGCTGTCTTGTTTGATCACCGTGCGCGGCGGCTGGGGCGGCGGCGGCGGAGCATCACTGCCGGGCTTTTGCCTGCTCCAGAGCTCATCGAGCAATTTGGCGCCGGCATTGGAGACCACCAGCTGCACCTGTGGGTGTTGGCGCACCAGGGCGTGCAGCAGAGCCACCCGATCGGGGTTGACGTTGCCCTGCACCACCTGCAGCGGCTGCTCGGCCGTGAGCAGTTCGTTGAGGCTGGCCAGGAAGGGCTCAGTGAAGGTGGCTCCAGGCGGATGCACCAGCACCGCTGGTGTGGCCGGATCGCTGCTGTTGAACAGAAAGCTGTTGTGGCAGCTGCCCCGCTCGAGGGCGTACTCCACTTCAAAGCGGGTGCGCTGCGGGCTGAGGCCGCGCAGGCAGGTCAGTCCCCCGTCGATCGGCAGCTGCAGCACCGAGCGCTGATCGCCCATCAGTAGTGGTTCCCCA
>CAJWAH010000114.1 GCA_913020095.1 uncultured Synechococcus sp. | reverse complement strand
TGCATCAGTGGAATGTGCGGCGGCTCAGGCCCGTGGGCTTGCGTCCCTACCGCTATGGCCAGGCGGTGTTGATTCCTGAGTTGTGGTTTGCCGAAGGGGTGACGAGCTACTACGACCAACTCATCGTTCTGCAGGCGGGGCTCTGCAGCGAAGAGGAGTACCTCGAGGACCTGGCCAAAGATCTCAGCCGCTTTCTCTCCACGCCCGGCAGGCAGGTGCAGAGCCTGCTGGAGAGCGCCACAGAAGCTTGGGTGAAGCTCTATCGCCGCGATGCCCATAGCGATAACCAGCAGATCAGCTACTACCTCAAAGGTGCCCTGGTCTCCTTACTGCTCGACCTGCATTTGCTGGCCCGAGGCCAGGGTTTGCATGTGCTGCTGCAGCGGTTGTGGCAGCGTTTTGGCCAAGCTGGCCGGGGCTATAGCCAGGCTGATGTGGAGCAGTTGGCCGGTGAGCTCGACCCGCAGTTGCCAGCGTTGCTGCACAGCTGGCTCTCTGGCGTGGACGAGCTTCCACTCTCTGGCTATTTAAAAACTGTGGGCTTGGATCTTTCTCCGGATCCTGCCGAGTCCCCCTACAGCGGATTGCAGGCGACCTTCAAAGAAGGCCAACTGACGATCAGCAAGGTGGATCGGGATAGCCCTGCAGAGCTGGCCGGTCTCTCTCCGGGAGACGAGCTGCTAGCCCTCGACGCAGAACGGTTGCGTTCCCCCGAGCAGTTGGGCCCCTTGCTGATCGCTGGTGGGCAGCACGAGCTGCTCTTTTGCCGCGATGGGGCGGTTCGCTCCACGGCCTTGAGGCCTTCGGCTCCCCAGCCATGCCGTTGGTCCCTACGGCTTGACCCCAATGCCCCTGAGGCTGCATGTCATCTCCGTCGCAGCTGGTTCCAAGGTCCCGCCCGTTAAGGCGCGGGCTGCTGGTGGCGGCAGGGCTTTGCGCCACAGCGGGCCTGGTGACCATCGCTGTGCTGCAACCCCTCAAGCGCCAACCCATCGCTGAACGCCCTGGCTTGTTGATCAAGCCGGAGATGTTGGATTGGTTGCAGCAGGCGGTGGATGGCCCCACGGAAGAAAACGCCAAAACTCCTGCGCCACCGGTTGATAAGCCCTGGGATTCCCCCCTGTTGAAGAGCTGCCCTGTGGTGGATCGCGGCCTGCAACAACGGCTTGTGGCGATGCCGCTGCAACTCAGCCGGATCAATGCGGCACCCACCAACTACGGCGAGCGGGTTCATGTCGATGCCCAAGGCCAGCGGATTGATCCCACCCCTGCGGTGATCGTTCTGCATGAAACGGTTTTCAGCCTGGGCTCCGCGATTAATACCTTCACCACCCCGCATCCCAATGATGCGGACCAAGCCAGCTATCACACCCTGGTTGGGCAGAAAGGGGAGATTGTTCAGGTTGTCGATCCCAGCAAGCGTGCCTACGGCGCTGGGCACTCCGCCTTTGATGGCCGCTGGGTGTTCACCTCCAAACACTTCAGTGGCTCGCTCAACAATTTCGCCTTGCACGTGAGCCTGGAAACCCCTCCCGATGGGGCGACATCAGCTCAGCAACACAGCGGCTACACCCCAGCGCAATACGACGCCTTGAGCCGTGTGCTGGCGGACTGGATGGTGCGCTACAAGATCGAGCCCCATGCCATCACCACCCACCGCCATGTGGATCTGGGTAATGCCCGCAGCGACCCACGCAGCTTTGATTGGCAGCAGCTGCAAACCAGACTTACGGCCCTAGGCCTGGTCTGCTGAGCCGCTAGATCACCGGGTTGGTGGGGCGAAGGGTGCGGCCGTAGATCAGGGCGTGCAGGGCTGGATCTTGCATGTAGCCCAAGATCCGCGCCGGGTAATCGAGTTTGCCGTTGTGCAGGTAGGCCAAGGTGGCGATCCAGTGGGCATCGCGGTAGCCGTTGCTGGCCTCCAGCAGGTGTCCGCTTGGGATGCCTAGGGCGGTGGAGAGCCGAGCCATCTTTCCAGCGAGGAGGGCCACATTGCGCTGGGGATCGAGCAGTTGTTCACGGGCCTGTTGGCGTTGCTCGGGGCTGGGTTCAGCGGGTAACAAACCTTGGTGGATCAGCTCTTCGACGCCGAGCTGAGCGGGCCCGTGGGTTTGCAGCAAGCCGGAATGCACAAGCCAAGGGGAGTTTTCGCCCGGCTTGGCATGTTGAATTTCGTCGTAAAGGATGGCCCCCAGCAGCATGGGGTTCAGGGTGCGGGCCCTGGCCTCACGGCGGATGGTGGGAACGAGGCTTTCGATCTGCGCGAGGGTGTTGCGCCGCAGCGGCTGCCATTGATCCAGGCCAGCTGTTAGGAGCTGAGCCAAGGCCGGCTGCGGACCATGCACCCCAAAGCGGCGCTGCAGCTCTTGCAGTTCTTCAGGGCTGAAATCGGCTGGGTTGGGTTGCCCGCCTTCCGCCATGAGTTGTTGAAGCTCAGGCTCAGCCGGCAAACTCCAACCCTCCCAGGGTTGGGTGGCCGGAAGCAGGGCGGCTAGACCCAACAGACTGGCGGTAATGGCAGTGGGGAAGCGGCTCAGCGGCACTGGAGCTTGCAGATTTCTCTGACAAACTGAATTTATGAAGGCCAGTTCAGATCACTGCACAATCCAAGAATGTTCTTGGCTTTTGTTGATCACTGTCTTCCCATAACCCGGACCTGGTTTTTTCTGCATACCTTGTTCAGAAGAGCCTTCCACGGGTTATCAGATGAGCACGACGCGCATGGCGACCCCTCTCCCCAACCTCAACGCTTCTGATCCAGCGGCTCAGTGGCAGCGGTTCTGTGACTTGCTCTGGCACCACGAGCCCCTTGGTCTCTGGCTCGATGTCAGCCGCATGGCGGTGAGTGCTGAGCAGCTCGAAGCTTTTGAGCAGCCGTTTGCCCAGGCGTTCGCCGCCATGGATGCCCTGGAGAAAGGGGCCATCGCGAACCCCGATGAGGGGCGTCAGGTGGGTCACTACTGGCTGCGCAACCCTGATCTGGCTCCTGATCGTTCAGTCGGTGAGCACATCAGTGCTGAATTGCGCCGTCTGCAGAGCTTTGGCGCTGATGTCCTCAATGGACGCCTCAAGGCCAGCAACGGTGAACCCTTCACCGATGTGCTGTGGGTTGGCATCGGTGGTTCCGGCCTGGGCCCACTGTTGATGATCCGTGCCCTGCAGGACAACCGCCAGGGCCTGCCATTCCATTTCCTCGACAACGTGGATCCAGCCGGCATGAGCCGGCTCTATGACGATCTCGGCGAGCGCCTCAAGACCACCTTGGTGATCGTGGTCAGCAAATCAGGCGGTACCCCTGAGCCCCATCTCGGCATGATCCAAAGCCGGGATCGCCTTGAGCGCCTCGGCTGCCGTTGGAGTCAGCACGCCGTCGCGGTGACGATGAAGGACAGCAAGCTCGACCAGGAAGCTGCTGCTGAAGGTTGGCTCAACCGCTTCGACATGTTCGATTGGGTTGGCGGCCGCACCTCCATCACCAGTGCCGTTGGCCTGTTGCCCGCTGTTTTGGCTGGTATCGATAGCGATGCTTTCCTGCGCGGCGCTGCTGTGATGGATGCCGCTACCCGCCGTCCCAGCCTGCGCGATAACCCCGCCGCTTTGATGGCGGCGTCTTGGTATGTGGCCGGTGATGGCAAAGGCAAGCGCGACATGGTGGTGCTCCCCTACCGGGATCGCCTCGAGGTGTTCAGCCGCTACCTGCAGCAGCTGGTGATGGAGTCGCTCGGTAAGCGCCTCGACCGGCAAGGCCGCGTCGTCCATCAGGGCATTGCGGTCTACGGCAACAAAGGCTCGACCGATCAACACGCCTACGTGCAGCAACTGCGCGACGGTGTCGACAACTTCTTCGTCACCTTCATCGAGGTTCTCGAAGACCCAACCGATATTCCGGTTCTGGAAGATTCCCTGCCCGGAGATTTCCTCGATGGTTTCCTGCAGGGCACCCGCGCCGCCCTTTCAGAAGGTGGGCGCCAGAGCATGACGCTGACCTTGCGCCAGTTCAATGCCACCAGCTTGGGTGCCTTGATCGCGTTGTTTGAGCGCGCCGTTGGCTTCTATGGCGAACTGGTGGACATCAATGCCTATCACCAGCCCGGTGTAGAGGCCGGTAAGAAGGCGGCCGCGGCGATTCTCGATCTGCAAAAGCAGGTGGAGCAGCTGCTCAGCGATGGCACCGCCCGCAGCGTGCAACAAATCGCCCAAGAGCTGGGCGATGCCGCCCATCAAGAAGCGGTGTTCTTCATCCTGCGCCACCTCAGCGGCAATCCCCGCGGCATTCAAGCCAGCGGTGATTGGGCCGACCCCTCGAGCCTGCAGTTCCGCCAGGTTTGATCGACCTACAGCTGATCGAGAGGTGTCTCGCTCAAGCTGCTGAGCCAGTCCACCGCTGAGGGGTAGTCGCTTCGGCTGAGCCCCTCAGCGGGCACCACAAACACCCGGCAGCCAGCGGCTAGCGCGGCTTTGGCTCCCGCTTGTGAATCCTCAAAGGCCCAGCACTGCGCGGGCTCCACATGCAGGCGACGGGCCGCCTCGATGAATAGATCCGGTGCGGGTTTGCCCTGTTGGATCTGGGGGTCATCCCCATGCACCCGCACGGCAATGCGTTGCAGCCAGGGGTGTGGGGCCAGCTTGATCTCCACCGATTCGCGGCCGCTGCTGGTGGCAATGGCAAGCGGCACCTCAGCGGCCTGCAAACGCTCCACCAATCTCTCGGCGCCAGGCATGGCCTTGGCTTGCCGCACTTTCGAGCGCGCCAGAGGTTGTTGAACTGCCAGGAGTTCAGGATACAGCAGCAGCAAAAATGATGGCAACCGACCCAATAGGATCATTACCAGATGGCATGAAGGCTGAGGAGCTGGCTGCATGGACCGTGGTGGGCAATGTGCTCTTGAACCTCGACGAAATGTTTATGAAACGTTAATCTACTAAAAGATAATGAATTTAGCTCAAGAGCACATTTTGCACCGTACCCGTCGCCAGTTTTTAGGACAGGCGGGGATGGGCTTGGGCGCGGCAGCATTTACTTCACTCATGGGTGGGGCTCAGGAGGTAGCTGCAGAT
>CAJWAH010000113.1 GCA_913020095.1 uncultured Synechococcus sp. | reverse complement strand
GGCCATCGTGATCAGCGGCGGCGTGCTGATGCTGATTGGCACGGTGCTGCTTTATGCCTTCGGCTTCACCGACATCAGCAACCCCGCCGAGCGGCTCTGGGCCGCGATGTTCCACAGCATCAGCGCCTTCAACAACGCCGGATTCAGCCTTTGGTCGGGAAGCCTTGAGGCGTATCAGAGCAATGCCGTGGTCTGCGCGGTGGTGGCAGCGCTGGTGATCGCTGGGGGCATTGGCTGGCGCGTGCTCTCCGATCTCTGGATTCATCGGCGCAACCCCCTGGAATGGCGCCGCTTGAGCCTGCAAAGCCGCGTGGTGCTGCGCAGCAGCGTGCTGTTGATCGTGGCCGGCACTCTGGGGCTGCTGTTCACCGAACGGCTGGCACCGGCAGGTGTGGTGGGGGGCCTACCGCTGCTGCAAAAGATTGGTGTGTCGCTGTTTCAGGTGATCTCGGCGCGCACCGCAGGGTTTGTCTCCGTGCCCCTCTCGCTCGACACCATCTCCCATGCAGGGTTGTTCCTGCTGATCCTGTTGATGTTCATTGGCGCCAGCCCCGGGGGCACGGGCGGTGGCATCAAAACCACCACCTTTGCGGTGCTGCTGTGCACCACCCGTTCCACCCTGGAAGACCGCACCGAGGTGGTGATCAACCGCCGCCGCATCCCCGGCAAACAGGTGCTGCGGGCCGTTGGCATCACCCTGGCTTCGGCTGGGGTGGTGGTGCTGATGACCATGCTGCTGGGGCTGGGGGACACCGAAGCCGGTGTGCTGGGGGATGAAGACTTCACCTTTTTGGAGAAGTTGTTCACCTGCGTGTCAGCCTTTGCCTCGGTTGGCTTTGATCTCGGCATCACCGCCCGCTTGGACCGCTGGGGACAACTGGTGCTGCTGGTTGGCATGTTCATCGGCCGACTCGGCATCCTGTTGTTGCTCTCGGCCCTCTTTGGCCGGCGTCCCCCCAGCCGGGTGCGCTACCCGCAAGAAGAACTCATCCTGTAGTCACCACCGTGAACGCCATGACCGGCAAGCTCTGGTTATCCCAATCCAATCGCCGGGATCTCTCCGATGGTTATGCGGTGATCGGCCTGGGGCGTTTTGGCCTGGCGGTTTGCGAGGAGCTCGTGCGCTGGGGGGCCGAGGTACTAGCCATCGACGATGAAGAGCGGGCTGTTGATGAGCTGCGCCAAGTCGAACCCTCGATCGAAGCGCGCTTGGTGGACTGCACCGATGAAGAAGCCATGCGTGAAGCCGGCGTGCTGCAAGTGGGCACCGTTGTGGTGGCTATTGCCGGCTCGATTGAAGCCAGCATCACCGCCACACTGATCGCCAAAGACGCCCCCGGCAGCCGCGTCAAGCAAGTGATCGCCAGGGCCAACAGCGACATCCACATGAAGATGCTGCAACGGGTGGGCGCCGACCGGGTGGTCTATCCGTTGAAGCTGCAGGGTCAGCGGCTGGGCGAGGAGCTGGTGCGGCCCAATCTGCTGGAGCGCCTGGAGCTTGATGCCGACCACAGCATTGAAGAAATCCTGGTGCCTGATGCCTTCTCAGGCCAATCGCTGCGGGAGCTCAACCTGCGCCGCAGCCATCACGTCACCGTGCTGGCCGCTGGTCCCCAACACGCGTTCACGGTTAACCCACCGGCCTCACTGGTGCTGCAGGCCGGTGAACGCTTGGTGGTGATGGGCAGCAAAGAGGCTCTCGCTGCCCTGCCAAGCGAATAAGAGCTAGGGGGCTAAGCCCACCAGCGCACTGGAGAGGTCCCAAACCCGCAGGGCTGTGGCCGGATCACTGGCCTTATCGGAAAGCTCCTGGTCAAACTGCTTCCCATCTTTTTTCTGGCGGTTGCCCCAGCTCCAATGGGCGCCGGAACTGCGGAAGGCAGGGTCAGCCACCACTTGCGCGACCCGCTCACCGGCCAGGGCTTGGCTCACATAACCGCCGGTGATGTTCTTCTGGAACCAGGGGAAGATCTTTTGGAATGCCGGCAGGCTGTTGCGGAACAGCGGCGTATCAGCCACACATCCGGGATAGAGCGAGCTGAAGCTGATGCCGGTGGACGCATGGAAGCGGCGATGCAACTCCAAGCTGGTGATCATGTTGCAGAGCTTGCTGTCCTTGTAGGCCTTTCCAGGCTTGAACTTCTTGCCACTGGCCATGGCGATCGGCGCCTTAAATCCCTGGGCAAAGCCAGAGAGATCGCCCAGATCGGCGGGGGCAGGAATGGGGATCTTGCCGCCAAGTTCTTTGGAGTTGGCGGTCACCGTGCCCAAGGTGATCAGGCGTTTGTCGGTAGCTGGTGAGGATTTGAGGTCCTCCAGCAACAGGCGGGCCAACAGGAAGTGCCCCAGATGGTTGGTCGCCATGCTGAGCTCATAGCCCTGGGCACTCCATTCCGGCTCTTTGAGCAGCGGCTTGTAGACCGCAGCATTGATCACCAGCGCTGTCAGGGGGCGGTTGAGGCCACGGAAGCGCTCAACAAACGCCTTGACCGACTCGAGATCAGAGAGATCAAGCGGCAGGACGATCGCCTCTGGGGGATGACCCAAACCCACCTCTTGGAGGGCGCGCTGCGCTTTGGCCTCATCGCGGCAGGCCATCACCACGGTCCAGCCCTGGTCAATCAAGGCTTTGGTGGTCCACAGACCGACACCCGATGAGGCTCCAGTGACGATGGCCAGTGGCGCCGATGGAGAGGAAGACGGGCTACTGGTCATGGAACGAATGCTTAAGGGGTGGGAGCGGATTCAGGCGGAAGCCAAATGATGCGGCGGCGGTTGGGGGCAATCCATTGCTGCTCTTGCTGCAGCAGGGCCTGCTCACCATCGATGCTGAACAGGCGATCGAGGGAGCGCTTTTGTCCCTCAAGCCGGTCGAGCTGCAAGGCCAGCACCGCTTGAATTTCGCTGTGACGATCCAGCCGTTGTTGATGGGCCAAGGCCAATTTGGCCAGCGTGACAAACGCCAAGGTCAACCCAACGGCCTTGAGGCCAAGGCCAAGAAAGGCAAACAACAGCTCTTCACGGGCAATGGCCGCTGAAGACGGCAGAACGACCTCAGGCTGCGGCGCCGAGGGCGCTGGCCGATGAGACCCTTGCCGAGCGGTGAGACGCGTTGCGGGGCGGCGAGTCCGGGGCACCACAGCTTCCATGACACCCGCTTGTAGCGCACGTCACCGAAGCTGCCAAGTCACCCAGAGCTCAGGAGCGGTAAAGGCTGACGCTCAGACGCAGGGCCAAGATGGCGGCGTGGGCTGCCACCACGAGGGCGATGTAGATCTCAGACTGAGACAGGGCAGTAGCCATGGTGCGCAACAAGAACCTCTCCATTTTCCGTGCCAGCGCCGACTTCCCAAGGGGGCTGTCACAGCTCTTGATGGCCGTCAGAACTAGGTTGCCAGCAGAGGATTGAACGCCATGCTGCTCTCCGCCTGGAGAAATCAGGCGCCTGCCCGCTCAGGAGCCGATGCGGTGGGGTCACTGAAGCAAGAGCTGTTGCGCTTGGGCTCGATGGTGGAGGAATCAGCTGTGCTGGCCCGGGCTGTGCTGTCGGGACCCGACATGGAGGCAGCACCACAAATCCGCCGTGGCGATGACCGGATCGACAAGCTCTACCGGCGCCTGGAGGAGGAATGCGCTGATCTGCTGTGCCACAAGCGCCTCAGCCAAACCCAGGTGCGCGAGGTGCTGAGTTACATGCACTGCCTGCGTGATCTCGAGCGCTTTGGCGACTACTGCAAAGAGCTGGCCACCTTGGGCGAGGAATTGCTGCCGGCGCAGCCGGTGATCCTTCGCGACGACGTGCTGACGATGCTCGATCGTTGCCGTTCGCTCTTAGCCCTCGCCCTCGACAGCCTCAGCGAGGAGGACCTCAGCGCCGGGGCCAGGCTCCAGGCCCTCGATGACCTGGTGGACCGGGACTACGAACGGCTGGTGGAAGAGCTGACTGAAACCTGCACCGGTAGCGAATGCCGGGATCATCAGTTGATGCTGGTGCTGGTGCTGCGCTGCATTGAGCGCATGGCCGACCATGCCGTGAATGTGAGCCAGCGGGTGGCGCGGCGCGAACGATGAGCGAAAGCCTTGTGATCAACGTCAGTGCGGACCAGATCAGCCGCCTGGACATGAGCCCGCTGCAGGAGCTGCGGCAGCGCCCTGCCACCGCTCTGCTGGAACTGGAAGACGGCCTGGCGCTGCAACTGGACTGGCCCCGCGCCGATGACGATCCCCGCGAGCTCAGTGAAGTGCCGGAGTGCCGCCTGTGGAGCTTGCGGGCCGATGCGCTCTGCCCCTGGCTAACGCTGCTGCTGCAACGCAGCGACGGCCAACTCAGCCGCCATGTGGCCATGCAAGTGCTGCATGAGTTCAGCCGCACCGAAGGCCTGCGCTTTGACCCCGATGACCTCAGCCTTTGGATCAGCCATCGCCTCTTCTGGCTTGATGACTGGGGCAACCAACACGGGCTTGCCCTACGCGGACGACTGGGGCAAATGGCAGCCGTGTTGGGCTTCAACGTGGAAGCCGGGTTCTGGCCTCAGGCCTGAAGCCAGAGCGTGATGGCGCGGCGGCTGCTGTCGATCGCCAAGGCCAAACTCAACATCCGCAGCAACCAGGCCAGCTGGCGCGGACTGACGCGCTGCAGCCGGCTCGCCGCCCACTTGGCTGCCACCGCCGCTAGCCCGCCGAGCAGCAGCGCCGGCAGCAGTTCACCGCGACCCTCAAACACAAACAGCGAGCCCGCTCCCGCCGAAGCGAGAAGCACAGCCACCGTGCTGAGCCGGATGGCCAGATGCATGGGCAACTGCAACCAAGCCACCATCAGCGGCACCATCACCAAACCACCGCCCAAGCCCAGCAGGCCGCCGCAGAGCCCAGCGATGCAGCCCACCAAGGCCAGGGGAAGCAGCTCAGGGGAGGGATCAGTGCTCTCATCAGCACTGGTGGACTGCTGACGCGGCCGCACCAACACAGCCACCAGCGCATAAACAAGCGCTTGCACCGCCAGCAAATGCCAGCCCGCGAGCACCTTGCCCACCAACGCAAAAGCCAGGCCGCTGGCGAGAGCCGC
>CAJWAH010000112.1 GCA_913020095.1 uncultured Synechococcus sp. | reverse complement strand
TGAGCCGGTTGTCAGCGTGGCGCCATCGGAGCGGTGCTCGACGGCCTGCACCACGTCGTTGCAGTGCTGAACGCCTCCAGCGCTGAGGCCATCAAGCCAGTGCTGCTGCAAGGCCTGCTTATCAAAGAGTCCGTAATCACGGCCATGGCACACCTGGCCCTGATCCTCACCATCGCCAGAGCCGAAATAGCTGACGGTGTTGCTCCAGCGGTGCTCCAGCAGCCCACTAAGACCAAGAGCATCCACCTCTTCACCCCAGATGCCATAGGTGTTGGGCCAAGGAGCAGCTGGATCATTTGGGGCCACCAAGGTGACCTGGAGCTGCTGCTTGGCCAGAGAAGCCGCTATGCACAGCGCTGCTGGACCGCCGCCAACAACGGCGACATCACGCCACTGGGTGGGGCTCACGCCTCGGCTTCAGCCGCCTCAGCTGACTCTGCTGGCTCATCATCTGTTTCAGCCTCTGGCGGCACCAGCACCACCTCAGCCAAGCGATCGCCCTTATCGAGCCGCTGCAAACGCACACCGGTGGCGGCGCGCGATTGCTGCGGAATGACATCGGATTGCAGCCGCACAATCACGCCGCGCTCGCTCACCAGCAGCAACTCTTCTTCCGTGCCCATCACGCACAAGCCCACCAAGGCATCGTCGTCACGGCGGAACTTGATTCCACGCAAACCAAGGCCGGCTCTGCGCTGCAGGCGGAACTGATCGACCGGAACCCGCTTACCCAGACCGCTGGCTGTGGCCACCAGCACCCAAGGGCCCTCACTGCTGGCCGCCTCTTCACTCTCTCCGTCACTGGCCTCACCAGCGGCCGCAATGCGATCGGCCAGCTCAGCGGGCAACACATCCATGCTCACCAGGCTGTCGCCATCGCGCAGGGACATGGCACGCACACCGCGGGCGGTGCGCCCCAGGGGGCGGAGATCCTGATCATTGATGCGGAAGTGGATCGTCATGCCTTTGATCGAGCCGATCAACACGCTGTCGCCGGCACGGGCCAAACGAACCCAGCGCAAGGAATCGGCATCCTCGAGATTGATGGCAATCAAGCCATTGGCGCGGATGTTGGCAAAGGCCGACAGGGGTGTGCGCTTGATGAAACCGCCAGTGGTGAGCATCACCAGCTGCACGTCCTCTTCAAAGGCACTCACGGCGAGCAGTGAGGTGATTTGCTCTTCGCGGGGGATCGGCAACAGCTGAACCACAGGGGTTCCTTTGGCCGCACGGCTCGCGATGGGCACCCGGTACGCCGGCAGTGAGTAGACGACACCACGATCAGAGAACAGCAGCAGTGAGTCGTGGTCGTTGCAGCTGATGAACAGCCGCACCGCCTCTTCGCCTTGGCTCTTGGTTCCAGCCTTGCCGCGGGTGCCGCGACTGGTGGACTCAAATTCACTGACCGGCATGCGCTTGAGGTAGCCGTTCTCGGTCAGCAGCACGACCGAACGCTCATTGGCGATCAGGTCGATGTCTTCCAGGCCACCTTCGAGATCAAGGATCTCGGTGCGGCGAGGCGTGTTGTGGCGTTCCTTGAGCTGCCGCAGCTCCTCTTCAATGATCGACAGGACACGCTCACGGCGCTGGAGGATGTCCTTGTAGTCAGCGATTTTGGCGATCAAGTCCTCGTGCTCGAGGCGGATCTTGTCGGCTTCCAGCGCCGTTAAGCGGCGCAACTGCATCTGCAAGATGGCATCGGCCTGGATCTCGCTGAGGCCATGGTCATCGACCAGCCCCTGACGGGCAGTGGCAGCATCGGCGGCATTACGAATCAGCTGGATGATCGCGTCGAGATCATTGAGGGCCACCAACAGGCCCTGAAGAATGTGATCGCGCTCCTCGGCTTTGCGCAGCAGATACTTGGTGCGCCGTTCAATCGTCTCGACGCGGAAGTCGAGGAACACCTCAAGCATCCGCTTGAGATTGAGCACCACGGGCTCCCCTTTGACCAGCGCCAGCGTGTAGGCACTGAAGTTGTTCTGGAGCGGGGTGAGTTTGTAGAGGTTGTTGAGCACAACCTGCGGGTAGGCATCACGGCGCAATTCGATGACGATGCGCATGCCATCGCGGTCGCTTTCATCGCGGATGTCGGCGATGCCTTCGAGCTTTTTGTCATTGACGAGCTCGGCAATGCGCTCAATCAACGAGGCCTTGTTGGTCTGATAAGGCAGCTCGGTGATGATCACCGCATCGCGATCGGGGCGCCCTTTCGCCTCAATCGTCTCGATCGCCGCGACACCCCGCATGGTGATCGAACCACGGCCACCGGTGTAGGTCTCGCGAATGCCCTTGCGGCCAAGGATTTGACCACCGGTCGGGAAATCCGGCCCCGGGATGATCGCCATCAGCTGCCGCTCTTCGATCTGCGGATCAGCGATCAGCGCCAGGACGCCATCAATCAACTCCCCGAGGTTGTGGGGAGGGATGTTGGTCGCCATGCCAACGGCAATGCCAGCTGAGCCATTGAGCAGCAACTGCGGCACCCGCGCCGGCAGCACGGTCGGCTCCTGCTGGGAGCCATCAAAATTGTCGGCGAAATCAACCGTCTCGGCCTCGATGTCCTCCAGCAGGCTGTCGGTCGTTAGCGACTGCAACCGCGATTCGGTGTATCGCATCGCCGCCGGCGGATCGTTATCCACCGAGCCGAAGTTGCCATGACCATCGATCAGGGGGGCCCGCATCGAAAAGTCCTGGGCCATGCGCACCAGCGCGTCGTAGACGGCGGTGTCCCCGTGGGGGTGATATTTGCCCAACACCTCGCCCACCACACGGGCGCATTTGCGGTACGGCCTCTCAGCAGTGAGGCCCAACTCATACATCGCATAAAGGATGCGGCGATGCACGGGCTTGAGGCCATCGCGAGCATCAGGCAGCGCCCGGCCCACGATCACGCTCATCGCGTACTCCAGGTAGGAGCGCGACATCTCGTTGCGCAGGTCGGTTTGGATGATCCGCTCGCTGGGGTTGCCCGCTCCGGTGGGATCCGCCATTCCGCCTGCTGCGCTAAGCCTTGTGAAGCCCCAACATTACTGATGTATGCCGCTAGCGCATGGGCTTTGCGCCCCGCACCCCCGATCAGCTGCTTGAGCGGCAGCGGCTAGGCACGCTGCAGGTCTGTACTGCGCTGGATTTTCGCCGCCGCGCAGCCAGCAGCAGCCTCGAGCAGGCCTACGCCAATACCGACGTTGTAGCGGCGGCCAGTTGTGACTTCACCGATCAAGGCCAGATCTGGATCAGCCTGGGGCCATGCGACCCGCCACTACGCATTCGCCAGGCCCGCCTGGGGGGGATCAGCGCTGGAGGCGGCTACGGCGCCGCTGAACTGTGTTTGCCCTTGGGGGGCAGCAGCGACGACCCGCAGCGGCGCGGGGGCATCCACGTTCTCGATGAACTGCTCAGAGGAGATCAGCCCCTGCTTGAACTGCAGGGGGAGGGCACAACGCTGCAACCACGCCGGGAGCTGCAAACGGCCCTAGGCGGTGATCAACTCAGCCAGGCGCGGCTGCTGCTGGCCCGGGGCATCACGGAAAACGGCGTTGTCGCCGTTAGCAGCCGGGAAGGGCTGCTGGCCAGCCCGTTTGGAGGCCTTCTAGGGCCGTTCGGCAATGCCCTTTTCAGTGGCTGCGGCGCCCGCAGCATTGGCCTCACCATGCCGGGCTTGCACCAACTCGGTGCTGGCAGCGCGGTGTTGGTGGCTGGAGGCCGGGGCCATGTCTTGGGGCCAGGCGGCGGCCATCAGCCGCAAACCCGACGGCAAGCCTCTGGCCATGCCCGTGCCCCAGGCGCCTCCCTTGCCCTCAGCGTGGCGGTCTCTGAGCTCAACCGCCAATGGATCCGCCCCTGCTGGTTTGACGGCCATGGGGCGGCCGCCCTGGTGGCCGTGGCAGCACCGGTGCTGCTGCTAGGGGAACAAGAGGCCCGGCAAGCCGCCGTGCCCGATGAGGAGCTGGAAGCCCCCGTGCTCGATTACTCGATCCCCAGGCGAATCCGCCCCGGATTTGGAACCGTGAGCTACGGCGAATTGATGGCTGGCGCCATCCAGGTCGATGGCCAGCGGATCCCAGCCGCACCGGCCTGCAGCCTGAAGTTGGCCGACAGCCTGGCCAGCGAGCTGGTCATGCAACTTCAAGATGGCCGCTTCCCCCTTCCAGCAAGGCTTGAGCCCCTAAGCCAGCAGGGCAGGCTTCACCCTCTCGAGGGTTGATCGAAAAAACGCCCATAGGATCGATATTCAGCACTTGGTGGTCAAGGAGCACATGGAATCCACCCCTGGGATGCAACCGCAGGACGATTCAATGCAATCGGCAGAGGGCCCATCCCCTTCACCAACAGAGCCAGAGGCCGTGAGCTCAACGCCGGCTCCAGCGCCCTTCACCGAATCCAAGAGCGAGCCCAAGGCGGACGAGGCCGCGACACCTGCTCCCACGCCTGAACCACCGGCTCCCGAACCCCCAGCGGCAGAAAGCCCGATCGCCAGCACGGTGAGCGTTCCAGCCGACCCCAGCGCCAGCGATGGCGAAGGCGGCGAGTGGCATCTGCTGATGGAAAAACTCAATGGATGGCTCGCCGACGCCAAGTTGATGGAGCTCTGGCAACAGAGCCAGCGCCCGCTGAAACTGCTGGGCGGGGCCCTGGCACTGCTGCTGGTGCTTCAGCTGACCAGTGCCGTGCTGGGAACCCTTGATGCGATTCCGATGCTGCCCAGGCTGCTGCAGCTCACGGGCCTGATTTATCTGGTGCTTTTTACCAGCCGCCGCCTGGTGCGCAGCGACGAGCGCCGCAGCTTGATTGAAGGGATCAAAACCAGTTGGAGCTCCTTCACCGGCAAGTGATCGGAAAGGCAGAGCAGGGGAAGGCGAATTGTTAGTTTTCTTCTCTTGTTAACGAGAGGTTCGCGGTGGACATTCAGTTGGGGCGTTCGCGCACCGTTCGCCGGGCCTACGGAATTGACGAAATCGCCCTGGTTCCCGGCGGACGAACGGTTGACCCAGAGGTGACCGATACCCGCTGGACCCTGGGTGGCATCGAGCGGGAGATCCCCATCATCGCCAGCGCCATGGACGGCGTGGTGGATG
>CAJWAH010000111.1 GCA_913020095.1 uncultured Synechococcus sp. | reverse complement strand
TCCCGATCCAGCGATCTTCCGCGGTCCCCAAGGCCAAAGCCCCTGGAATGAGGGTTGGATCATGCGCCTCAGCGAGCAGGGCGAGAACCGCTTTCGCTGGCAGATGGTGGCCACCGGTGGTGAGCCAGCAGATGGTGGTTTGGGATTTGCCAATCCCGACAACCTGGCGGTGGATCCCACAGGCGCCCTATGGATGGTCACCGACATCGGCACCGGCAGCCAGAACAACGACAAACAAAATGGCGGTGTCTTTGGCAACAACAGCTGCTGGGTGATTCCCACCAGCGGCACCCAAGCAGGAGAGGCGTTCTGCTTTGCCACAGGACCCATGGAATGCGAGCTCACCGGCTTGGCCCTCACTCCCCAAGCTGATCAGCTGTTTTTAGCCGTGCAGCACCCTGGCGAGCGCCACGGCAGACGAGAGCAGAACGCCGAAGAAGCGCGCAGCTTTCAGCTGAAACTCACAAACGGCGAACCACTGGAGCAATTGCGCTGGGTTCCCCTGGGCTCCAACTGGCCGACCGGGGGCTTACCCAAGCCAGGCGTTGTGGTGATCCACCGCCGCAACGGCCAAGCGCTCCTTAGCTGAGCCGCAGGGCCTCAGCTTGCTGCTTGGCCTGATCCAGCAACTCCTTGAGATGGTCTTCGTCGGTGTGGCTGAGGTTGGTCTGCAGCAGTTGGGTATGGCCGGCATGGCGGCGCAATTTCTCAATCACCCGATCGGTGGTGGCTTCTTTGACCAGCAAGCACAGAGCTGCCTTGCCGGGCCCAAGCGCCTCGCCCACCTCCTTGAGGAAACCGTCGTTGATGCCGAGATCGGTCATGGCGCCTGAGGCAGCACCCACGCCGGCACCGACGGCTGCTCCCACTAGGGGATTGAGGAACAACAAGCCCACCAACGTGCCCCAAAAGCCACCACTGACCGCACCAGCGGCCGTGAGGTTGAGGGCTTGGCGCAGCTCCACCTTGCCTTCGCTGTGGTGCACCACAACCACGGCATCTTCGAGAGCAATCAGATGGTCTTGCTGCAAGCCCACCAGCTCGCGGCGCACCTCTTCGGCTTCGGCGGCATCGGGATACCCGAGCACGATCAGCTGACCCATGAGCAACACAGCGTTGTCCCTTGAGCCTTTGGCCGCTGGGTTAAGCCCGCGTGATCAGCCCTAGCCCTGGCTGCGGCGCCGAGACGAACGGGGCAAGGGGCGCTGGTTGCTGGGCTGACGCCGCGGCGGCGCACTGTTTAAAGGATCAGGAGCAGGCTGGCGTGTGGGTTCCGGACGCTGCCAGCGGGGCAGGCTGAAGACATCGTCATCAGGCCACTCGCTATCGGCATCACTCCAGCCCGGCACCGGATCGCTGGATGCTGCTGGGCGTTGGCCGCGCCTGGAGATGGCATCGAGGGGCCGCCGGCGGGCATTGCTCGAGCCGCCAGAGAAGCTCGAACGGGGCCGATTGCTGGCTGCTGCATTGGCAGCCACACCATCAACAAACTCGCGACCGCGGTCGATCCAACCTTCGAGGCGCTCCTCCAGACCACCGTCGAAGAACCGATCCACCATCAACCATTCATCCGTTGAGGCACCTTAGGCAGGCGCGGCCGCAAGGTCGCCTCACGGCGCAAGCCCAGCCAGCTGATCACCCAGCCGCTCACCACCACGCCCGCCAGAAATTCAGCCACTGCACACCTCCTGAGGCCGCTCAAAGCGCAGCAGAAAGCGCGCATCCCAGCGGCCGCCATTGTGCTGCTCGCAGCAGTGCCGGCAGGCCAACCCCTGGCGCCGGCGCCGGTAGGCCGCCGTGCGTCCGCAGACCGGACAGACAGCAATCCAGCCAGCCACAACCGCTGGCAAGGGATAGCTGTGGCGCAGGCTCACCTCAAAGTCCTGCTGGGCCCCATTGATCTGGGCCATGCGAGAGCGAAATTGAGGGCCATGCACCTCCTTAACCCGCTGCACCCGGTCCACCCAGGCATGGATCATTTCGTGGCAGAGCGTGCTGAGGGTGGCCTCAGGCGGCAACGGCGCCAGCACTGGCCGTGACAACACGATTTCGCAGATGCCTGGACCGCGCCGGTACAGGCCGGCGGTGCGGGTCATACGGCCATCACTCCAGCGCAATTTCAGCGCTGGCCGCCCGAGCTCTCCCAGGCAACCAGAAAAGTGCTCCCGGTCGAGCCGGTGGAACAGCGGTGGTAGCGGCGCGAGGGGCATCGAAGCGATTGTGCGCGCAATCGTGGCCGCAGTCCTGCAGACTCGTGCCAGCCCAGCTGATGCCCCGCCCCTGCCATGGAAATGGATTGGTCACTCGCCCGTGATCTCGGCACCAAGCTGCTGCTCGCTGGCGGCGGCGCGCTGCTCCTTTATTGGACCGTCAGCGCGGTGCGCCTGGTCATTAGCGCCCGGGGCATCAACCCACTGATCAAGCAGTTCTTCACCAAGGTGGCCTCCGGTCAAATCGACGGGGCCTACCTGCTCACCACCAAGACCTACCGGCAACACGTCAACCGCCAGCAGTTCATCCGCTTCCTGGCTGGTCTCAAGCTGAACAAGTACCGCAACCTGCGTTCCGGCCGCCCCCGCATCCAAGAGGGTCAGATCATGCTGACCGTGAAGCTCAAAAGCGAAGGCGGTGAGGAGCTGCCCTTGGACTTCACCTTCGTCAAAGCCGAGGACAACTGGCGCGTTGAGCGCATCAGCCCCGTCAGCGACTGAGCCCATTAGCGATGGCGTCCACGGCCCAGCAGCAGCTGCGGGCTGCCGAACTGCGGCAGCTACTGAACCGGGCTGCCCACGCCTATTACGTGCTGGATGCCCCTGAATTTGAAGATGCCGTCTACGACCGGCTCTACCGGGAGTTGTTGGACCTTGAGCAGCAACACCCTGAGCTGCTGAGCGCTGACAGCCCCACCCAGCGGGTGGGCGGCCCGCCCGCTGAGGGGTTCAGCAGCGTTGAGCACCGCATCGGCATGCTCAGCCTCGATAACGCCTTCAACGCTGAAGAGTTGCAGGCCTGGGATGGACGCCTGGGGCGCCAGCTGGAGGACAACCCTGAGCGTCAGCGCGAGTACGTCTGCGAACTCAAGATCGATGGCAATGCCTTGGCCTTGAGCTACGCCGATGGGGTGCTGGTGCGCGCTGCCACCCGCGGTGATGGCAGCCGCGGTGAGGAGATCACCGCCAATGTGCGCACCATCCAAGCGGTGCCGCTGCGGTTGCAGCTCGAGCAGCCACCGGCCTGGGTGGAGGTGCGCGGCGAAGCCTTCATCCCCGACGACACCTTTGAAGCCATCAACGCCGAGCGCCAGCAGCGCGGCGAGGCCCTCTTTGCCAATCCCCGCAATGCCTGCGCGGGCACCCTGCGTCAGCTCGACCCCAAGGTGGTGGCCGCCAGACGGCTGGACTTCTTCGCTTACACGGTTCACCTGCCAGCTGATTCAGACGGACCCAAGAGCCAATGGGAGGCCCTGCAATGGCTGGAAACCGCGGGCTTCCGCGTCAATCCCCACCGCGAGCACGCCAGCGGAGCCGATGGGGTGGTGGCCTTCTATGACCGCTGGGAGGAGCAGCGCCATCAGTTGCCCTACGCCACCGATGGGGTGGTGGTGAAGCTCGATGCGCTCGAGCGTCAGCAGCTCGCTGGCTTCACGCAAAAGGCGCCGCGCTGGGCGATCGCCCTGAAATACGCCGCCGAAGAAGCCCCCAGCCGGCTGCTGCGCCTGGTGGCCCAGGTGGGCCGCACCGGGGTGGTGACGCCGGTGGCGGAATTTGAAGCCGTGCCGCTGGCGGGCACCAGCGTCAGCCGCGCCACCTTGCACAACGCTGATCGCCTCGAGGAACTCGATCTCCACAGCGGCGACACGATTGTGGTGCGCAAAGCCGGCGAGATCATCCCGGAAGTGCTGCGGGTGCTGCCTGAACTGAGGCCCGAGGGAGCCGAGCGGCTAGAGCTGCCGAGCCACTGCCCTGAATGTGGTTCGGTGCTGGTGCGCGAAAGCGGAGAAGCGGCCACCCGCTGCGTGAACAGCAGCTGCCCCGCGATCTTGCGCGGTGCCTTGCGCCATTGGGTGAGCCGTCAAGCGATGGATGTCGATGGCTTGGGAGGCAAATTGATCGAACAGCTCGTCGATCGCGGCCTGGTGCGCTCCATCGCCGATCTTTACCGGCTCGATGCCGCCCTGCTCGCCAGTCTCGAGCGGATGGGTGAGCAGTCCGCCAGCAACTTGATCGAAGCGCTGACCGCTTCACGGCAACGGCCATGGCACCGCTTGCTGTTTGCCTTGGGCATTCACCACATCGGCAGCGTGAATGCCAAAACATTGGCCGCCGCCTTCCCCAGCTGGGAGGTGATGCGAGGCGCCAGCGAAGAAGCGCTGAACGGGCTCTATGGCATTGGCCCCGAGATCAGCCAATCCATGCAGCAGTGGTGCAGCACGGAAGCCAACCAACACCTGATGGCTGAGCTGGCGGCCTTGGACCTGCCGCTGGCCAGCAACGACAACAGTGCAGAAGCCGCTGGTGGAGCAGGCGCTCTAACGGGTCAAACCCTGGTGCTCACCGGAACGCTGCCCAACCTCAGCCGCGTGCAAGCCCAGGCCATGATCGAAGCCGCTGGCGGCAAGGTGACGGGCTCGGTCAGCAAAAAGACCAACTACGTGGTGGCCGGCAGCGAAGCGGGCAGCAAATTGCAGAAAGCCGAAAAACTGGGTGTTGCCGTGATTGATGAAGAGGAGCTCAAACGACTGCTGCAACAGGCAGGGTGATCGTGAAACGGCTGCCTTCGGGCGGAAGCGAGCGCACAGCGATGCGGCCTCCCATGCCAACAACCAGCATTTTCACGATGGAAAGCCCCAGTCCAGAGCTGGTTTGACCCGAGCGCAGAGACACACCTTCCGCGCGCCGAAACCGCTCAAAAATCAACTCCTGCTGATCTAGAGGGATGCCTTGGCCTTGATCCACCACGCTGATGGCCACCTCAGAACCCTTGGTTTCCACCTCCAAATCAATCGGGCTGCCTGGTTCTGAATATTTGACGGCATTACCAATCAAATTTTCGAGGCGCTGCACCAACCGATCGGGGTCACCAATCGC
>CAJWAH010000110.1 GCA_913020095.1 uncultured Synechococcus sp. | reverse complement strand
CTGCCACAACGCCTTCAGCAGGGGGTAAAGGACAACAACCTCAAGGGCGACGAGCAAGCCAAGGCCAACCCAAAGCAGGCGCTTGCCATTGCTGATCAAGATTTGACCAGATCCCTCACGCCGGCCACACCGTCATTGATCTCGCCAACCAGCACCTGATCAGCGAGCCCCACAAACAAGCCGTTCTCCAACACACCAGGGATGTTGTTGATGGTGGCCTCCAGCCCAGCGGGGTCGTTGATCCCACCAGCGAAGCTCACATCCAGCACCAAGTTGCCCTGATCGGTGACGACCGGACCTGCTTTGCGTTGGGCCATGCGCAAGTCAGCGCTACCACCCAGTTGCTGCAACTCAGCCTGCACTTGGCGCCAAGCGCCTGCCAGCACCTCCACCGGCAAGAGGAAGCCAAGGTTGAGGCGCTCAACCAGCTTGGTGCTGTCGACCACGACCACGAAACGCTCAGCGCGGCGGGCCACCAACTTCTCCTGCACGTGGCAAGCGCCACCGCCTTTGATCAGTTCAAAAGCGGGATCCACCTCATCAGCGCCATCAATGGCCAAATCAATCCGATCGATGGCATTGAGGGATTGCAGCGGGATCCCCAGTTCGGCCGCGAGAACCTCGCCTTGAAACGAGGTGGTGACGCCGACGATGTCGCTAAGGCGGCCATCGCGCAGCCGGGCTCCCACCTCCTGAATCATCAAGGCCGCTGTGGAGCCTGAACCCAGACCCAGCACCATGCCGTTCTTGACCTGATCGGTGGCAGCCAAGGCCACGGCCTGCTTCATCTGGGTCTGCAGGTCAGCCATCGGGTCGCCTCAATGTCGCGGGAACCTAGCAATGGCCCGCTGAGCGCGTCATCCGGCTTGGCTCATCGGCAGCGGAGCTGGCTCAATCGACAACTCCATCTGCTCAGCGCCGCGCAACACCTTGAGCTGCAGGGGATCACCCAGAGACGACGCCTCCACCACGGCAAGCAAATCGGCGGGGGCGCGGACATTGCGCTCGCCGGCAGCAATCACCAAATCGCCTCGGCGCAATCCAGCCGCCACAGCGGGACTGTTCTCCAACACCTGCTGGACGAGGGCACCGTCGTGTTCTGGCAGCTGCACCAAGGCATTGGGGTCAGCGTTGTGCTCTTTGGCGCGGCGAATGGTGAGCGGCACCAGCTGCAGGCCGAGATAGGGGTGCACCACCTCGCCGCCACTGGACAAGCGCTCAGCGACGCCCTTGGCCAAATTGATTGGAATCGCAAAGCCCAGTCCGGCTCCAGGGCCTGCACGAACCAAGGTGTTGAGGCCGATCACTTCACCAGCCTCATTAATCAGTGGCCCACCAGAGTTGCCCGGGTTGATCGCCGCATCGGTTTGGATCAGCTCAAGGCGCTTATCGGTGAAGCCAAGGCTGCTGATGTTGCGGTGCAGGCTGCTGACAATGCCAAGGGTCACGGTGCTATCGAGTCCGTAGGGGTGGCCCAAGGCAATGGCCCAGTCGCCAGGCTCAAGCGCGTCGGAATCACCGAGTGGGGCTGCCTTGAGTTTTTGAGACGTTGAGGCCAAGCGAACAACCGCAAGATCGGTCACCGGATCACTGCCCACCACTTCGCCATCGCACTGGGTTCCATCGGCCAGGCTGACCTGAACGCGATCAGCCCCCTCGACCACATGGGCGTTGGTCAACACCAACCCATCGCGGCCAATGACCACCCCAGAACCCTGGCCATTTTCACGATGGCTACTGGGCAAATCCCCGAACAGCTCTTTGAGAAGTGGGTCGTCCAAACCCGGATCGAGACCCGACATCAACACCTGCCGCTCAGTGTCGATGCGAACCACGCTGGGGGCCACGCGGCCAACGGCCTGAGCCACAAAGCCATGGGCCGCGAGAACCGGCTCAACGCCGAACGACAGCGCAGCCACTAGAGCCACCATGGCTGCCCAGAGCCCTCGCCAGCGTCCCATCGACTGCAGCCAAAGCCCGAGCCTAGGGAGACCAGCGCAGTCGGTGGAGATCAGCAGGACTGAATCGATTCACACCATCAAGGCTGAACAGACTCACTAGGTTCTGGCTCCGCTGCTGAGCGATCTTTGGACACCTGCGCCCAAGTCTGTCCGCTGTGCAAAGTCACGATTGACGCCAGTGCTTCGGCCAACGTCGAGGTGATTTTCAGCACTGGTCAACCATCAACCCGCGCCCGCCTTTGGGCGCGGGTCTGCCAATACGCCAAAGGCAAGGGCTGCATCAACACTGATCCCGCCTTGCGAGGCACTCCTGGACCACGCGACGGCTACAGCGACGCGCCTGACATGGACCTTGGTGGCGCGGCCTAAAGGCCAGGCATTAATGTGAAAGGGTGCCCGGCGGGCATGCTTCTCGCTTGCGAGAAGGCAGTCGTACCAATCAGACGATTGCAGGGCCGGGCCGGCCCTCCGCACCACGAGCCTTGGCTCATCCCCCGCTGGAACCCATCGAAGCCCTTGCCTCGGCAACGGCCCAATCCCTTGGTTTTCTCGTTGAGAGCGTGGTGCTGCATAGCCATCGCGCTCCCCAAGCGTTGATCGTGGCTGTGCGCAAGGGCGATGGCAGCGATGTGAATCTCGACGACTGCGCCAGCTTCAGCCAAGCCTTCGGGGAGGCCTTGGAGACCGGTGAACTCATCACCGGGGCGTATGTTCTGGAAATCACAAGTCCAGGGCTTGGAGACGTTCTCCAGCAGGACCGGGACTTTCGCAGTTTCCGCGGTTTCCCCGTCTGCGTTCGGCAGCGGGATGCCAAGGGAGGCGAAATCCAGCGCGAGGGAACCCTGCTTGGCAGAGATGCCGATGCGGTCGAACTCAACCTGCGGGGGCGCATTCAGCGGATTCCACGCAGCGATGTGCTCGAGGTTCGCCTGAGCTCACCCAGCGCCTAACGGCACGCCCACCTTTCTGTTCACTGCTTCAACGGATCACCCATGGCACTCGTGATGCTCCCGGGCCTCTCGGCCCTCATTGAAGACATCAGCGAGGAGAAGAAGCTGCCCGCCAACGTGGTGGAAGCCGCCCTGCGCGAAGCCCTTCTCAAGGGCTATGAGCGCTATCGCCGCACGCTCTACATCGGCATTAGCGAAGACCCGTTCGACGAGGAATATTTCAGCAACTTCGACGTGGGCCTTGACCTTGATGAAGAGGGCTACCGGGTTCTGGCCTCAAAAATCATTGTTGAAGAGGTGGAAAGCGAGGACCATCAAATTGGTCTGGTAGACGTGCAGCAGGTGACCGACGACGCCCAACTGGGCGACACGGTGGTGCTGGATGTGACCCCCGAAAAAGATGATTTCGGGCGCATGGCAGCGGCCACCACCAAGCAGGTGCTGGCCCAGAAATTGCGGGAGCATCAGCGCCGCATGATCCAGGAGGAATTCGCCGACCTAGAAGATCCGGTTCTGACCGCTCGCGTGATCCGCTTTGAGCGCCAGAGCGTGATCATGGCCGTGAGTTCCGGACTGGGCCGCCCGGAAGTGGAAGCTGAACTGCCCCGGCGCGACCAGCTCCCCAACGACAACTACAGGGCCAACGCCACCTTCAAGGTCTTCCTCAAAGAGGTGTCTGAAATTGCCCGCCGCGGCCCCCAGCTCTTCATCAGCCGGGCCAACGCCGGGTTGGTCGTCTATCTATTTGAAAACGAAGTCCCCGAGATCCAAGAAGGGTCTGTGCGGATCGTGGCCGTTGCCCGTGAAGCCAACCCACCGTCTCGAGCTGTAGGACCTCGCACCAAGGTGGCGGTCGACAGTGTTGAGCGGGAAGTTGACCCGGTTGGCGCCTGCATTGGCGCGCGGGGCTCCCGGATTCAACAGGTGGTGAACGAACTGCGCGGCGAAAAAATTGATGTGATCCGCTGGTCGCCTGATCCCGGCCAGTACATCGCCAACTCCCTCAGCCCAGCACGGGTCGACATGGTGCGTCTGGTGGACCCAGAAGGTCAGCACGCCCACGTTTTGGTTCCGCCCGATCAACTGAGCCTGGCCATTGGCCGCGAGGGCCAAAACGTGCGCCTAGCTGCACGCTTGACCGGCTGGAAAATCGATATCAAGAACAGCGAGGAATACGACCAGTCCTCCGAGGACGAACAGGTGGCCGAGCTGATCGAGCACCGCCGCGAGGAGGAAGCACTGCAAGCGGAAGCCGAAGCTCGCCTTGAAGCCGAACAAGCCGCGCGTGCCGAGGAAGATGCTCGCCTCAGGGAGCTGTATCCCATCGAGGAAGACGAGCTTGAGGACTACGGCGATGAGCAACAACCCATCGCAGAGGCCGAAGTCGAAGCAGAGGCAGAGCCAGAGCCTGCAGCGGAAGCCGTCAGCGAAGAGCCCGTAGCCAGCGAGGACGAGGCCAGGTGAGTACTCAGCCCACCCTGCGCCGCTGCGTGAGTTGCCGGGAACTGTTCGACCGTCGTCAGTTGCTGCGCATCATCCGGCTCGCAGGGGGTGCCGGCGTTGTGATGGATGAAGGAATGGGCCGCTCGGCCTATGTCTGCGCCTCACATGCCTGCGTAGAAGACGCCCGCAAACGGCGAAAACTGCAACGCGCCCTCAGGGTCCCGGTTGCAGACAGCGTCTACGACGCCCTGGCCAAACGGCTGGAACCTGAAGCCTGACGGCCTTTCAGGCAAGATGACATTGTTGGAGTCATGCATGACGAGCGGCGGCAAAGTCCGGATCTATGAGCTGTCCCGGGACCTCGGTCTCGATAACCGCGACGTGCTCAATGCCGCGGAGAAGCTTTCGATTGCGGCCAAGAGCCACAGCAGCTCCATCAGTGATGGTGAAGCGGCCAAGATCAAAGCCCTGCTCAACAGCAACGGCAAAGCGGCTGGTGGCGCCAAGTCAGCTGCCAAACCTGAGGCTGGCAATCAGATCCTGTCGCTGAAGAAAGCGCCGAGCACGCCCAGCCAATCTGCGGCAGCTCCCCCTTCGGCACCACCGAGCCGCAAACCAGAAATCGTCGCCAAACCGGCCGCTCCGGCAAGCCCCGCCAAGCCAGCCCCGAGCGCGCCGCCGAGCCGCAAACCGGAGGTGGTGGCCAAACCGGCCGCTCCTGCAAGCCCCGCCAAGC
>CAJWAH010000109.1 GCA_913020095.1 uncultured Synechococcus sp. | reverse complement strand
ATGTCGTAGCGCTTGCCCTCAAACGTGAGAATCGGGTTTTGCTCCTGGGGGGTCTGCATGTTGAAGGCATGGATGCACCCATCCTTTTAGAGCAGGCCTGAAAGTTCCGGTAGAGGGCCTAGGACGCTTGAAGAAGACGATCACACCCAAGCCGGTGATCAGATCAGAGCTGGGCGAATAATTTGTCGGCTGCACAGGGCGCTGTACCGCCCACCAGAGCGCATCAGCTCATCGTGGCTGCCTTGCTCAACGATGCGGCCCCGTTCAAGGAACAAGATGCGATCGGCTTCTTGAACCGTGGACAGCCGGTGGGCAATCACAAAGACGGTGCGGCCGGCCATGGCCTGCTCCAGCCCCTGCTGCACCGAGGCTTCGGCTTCGGCATCCAGGGCGCTGGTGGCTTCATCGAGCAGCATCACCGCCGGATTACCGAGCACAGCACGGGCAATCGCAAGGCGCTGCAACTGGCCGCCTGAGAAGTTGCTGCCGCGCTCTTCCACCCGGGAGTCATACCCCTGGGGCAACGACTCAATGAAGCCAGCTGCATTGGCCAATTCAGCCGCCCGGCGCACCTCCGCGTCGCTGGCGTTGCGTCCAAAACGAATCGCTTCGGCCACCGTGCCGGAGAAAAGCGCGCTCTGCTGCGGCACCAGGGCAATCGAGCGGCGCAATTCAGCGGCGCGCAAATCGCGCAGATCCACGCCATCCAGCAGCAGTTCCCCCTGCTGGGCCTGGTTGAAGCGGAGCAAGAGAGAGAACAGCGTGGTCTTCCCTGCGCCGGAGGGACCCACCAACGCCACCACCTGACCGGGCTCAACACGCAAATTCAGCTGCTGCAACACCGGCTTGCCAGGCTCATAGGCAAAGCTCACATTGCGCAGATCCAAGGCCCCCTGGAGCGCCGGCATGGGCCGGGCATTGGGGCGATCAGGCTCTTCCATCGGCTCGCGCTCGATCTCGCGCAAACGGCCGAGCGAGGCCTGACCCTGCTGGAACTCATTGAAGTTATTGATCAACCGGGAGATCGGATCGATCAGGATCAGCAGCGCCGCAATGAAGCTGCTGAAGCCGGCACCGCTGAGGCCACCAGCACTGATCCGCAGGGCACCGATCAAAAGGATGGCCAAGATCCCAGCGGCTTCAATGAAGCCCACCACAGGGTGCTGCAGCGCCAGCAACCGCATGGTGCGGTAGCGGGCACGGCGGTGCTGCTCGATCTCCTCTTCAAAGCGTTGCTGCAACCAAGGCTCAGCGGCAAACGCGCGCACCAGCGGCAAGCCGGAGATGGCCTCGCCCAATAACCCGGCAAGCTCACTGACCTGCTTTTGACTGCGCTCAGCTGCGGTGAGAACCCGGCCAGCAAAGCTGCTCACCAGCACAGCCACTAAGGGGGCCAGCAGCAGCGTGGCCACCGACAGCTGCCAATCCAGCGAAATCATGTAGCCGAACATGACCACCAGCTGAAGGATGCTGGGAACGGTCTCCTGGATGTTCTTGTAGATCACCTCGCCGATTCGATCGGCGTCTTCCGTCAGGCGATAGGTGAGATCACCGGCTGAAAGCGTTTCCAGCGCTCCAAATTCCAAACGCTGCAGCCGGGCAAAGCTCTGCCGGCGCAGGGCCTGGGTCACATGCAGGGCGGGATCAGCCAGCAGGGTGTCCTGACCGAATTGAGCCAGCTTCTGCAGCAAAAACAGGGAGAGGGAGATGCTGATGACCCGCAACACCCGGGAGAAATCCCCATCCCCGATCGCGGGAATCAACTGACCTACCTGGGCGGCCAACAAGGGCCATGACGCCACGAACAGCAGCATGCAAATGCCGCCCGCCAGCAGCTCCCTCTTGTAGGGCTTCAGCAGAGGCAGCAGCCTGCGAAATCCGGCTGAGGAAGGTGCAACCATGGCGGCAGGCTACGCGGAGCCATGCGCCTAGATCAGGCCCTGAAATGGCAGGGGCTCGTTGCCACCGGTGGGGAAGCCAAGCTGCGCATCCAAGGCGGAGAAGTTCAGGTCAACGGCAGCGTGGAATCCCGCCGCGGGCGGAAGCTGCAAGCCGGTGATGTGGTGGAGCTCGCAGGCCGCCGCTTCACAATCGAGCCCACCGAACCAGGGGATGGCACAGCCACCCCGTAAGTTAGGCAACCCTTAATGAGGAGCGCAGGTGAGCACTCAGTCCCGGCCGGTCGTGATCGCCGGTAACTGGAAAATGCACATGACCTGTGCTCAAGCCAAGCAATACGCCGCCGCATTCCTGCCCCAAGTGGCCAATGCGCCGAAGGACCGCAGCATCGTGCTGGCGCCCCCATTCACCGCCATTTCCACCCTGCAAGAGGCCTTGGCTGGAAGCGATGTGCAGATCGCCAGCCAAAACGTGCACTGGGAAGCCTCAGGAGCCTTCACCGGCGAAATCTCTGCCGAGATGCTGCTTGAACTGGGGGTGGGCTACACGATCGTGGGCCACAGCGAACCGCGGAAATACTTCTCCGAGAGTGACGAGCAGATCAATCACCGGGCACGCGCCTCCCAAGCGGCTGGCTTGATCCCCATCCTTTGCGTGGGAGAAAGCGATGAGCAGCGCAGCAACAACGAAACCGAGCGCGTCATCCGCCGTCAGGTGGAGCAGGGTCTCGAAGGCATCGACCCCTCCAAACTGGTGGTGGCCTATGAGCCGATCTGGGCCATCGGCACCGGCAAAACCTGTGAATCCGAGGAAGCCAACCGCGTCTGCGGCTTGATCCGCAACTGGGTGGGCTATCCCAACCTCACCATTCAGTACGGCGGCTCGGTGAAGCCCGGCAACATCGATGAGCTGATGGCTAAATCCGACATCGATGGCGTGTTGGTGGGTGGCGCTTCGCTGGAGCCCGACAGCTTTGCCCGCATCGCCAACTATCAGGTGGCCAGCGCAGCTGCCGCGGCATGACGCCAAATCACCGCACCGCGGTGATGGGAATCCTGAACATCACCCCGGATTCCTTTAGTGACGGTGGTCGTTTTCAGTCCACTGAACAAGCGCTTAGGGCCGTCAAGCGCATGGCCGCCCAGGGCGCAGATCTGATTGATCTCGGGGCGCAGAGCACCCGCCCTGGGGCCACCGATGTGGGAGCTGAGATCGAGCTCGAGCGACTGCTGCCGGTGTTGCAGCGCCTGCAGCAAGCCCGCCTTGATGGCGATCTTCCCGCCAAGTTGCTGTTCTCCATCGACACCTTCCTGGCGCCAGTGGCTGCGGCCTGCCTCGACGCTGGGGCCGACTGGATCAACGATGTCTCCGGTGGCCTTGGCGACCTGCAGATGTGGCAGTTGGTTGCTGAGCGCGGCTGCCCCTATGTGCTGATGCACCGGCGCGGCAATGCCCGCACGATGAACAGCCTGGCCCACTACGGCGATGTGGTTGCTGAGGTGGAGGCCGAGCTGCTGCAGCTCTGCGAGCAGGCCCAACAGGCCGGCGTTCAGCGCCAGCAAATTGTGCTGGACCCCGGCATTGGCTTTGCCAAAACCACCCAGCACAACCTGGAGCTCATGCAGGGACTGCCGCGTCTGCAAGCCCTGGGCTACCCCCTGCTGGTGGGCACCTCACGCAAACGCTTCATCGGCGAGGTGTTGAACGAACCCAGAGCGCGGGCGCGCCTTTGGGGAACAGCAGCCACTGTTTGCCAGGCGGTGGCCGCCGGGGTGGCTGTGGTGCGTGTGCACGATGTGGGCCCAATTGTTCAGACCTGCCGCATGGCCGAGGCCCTGTTCAAGCCAAACGCCGCAAGCAGAGCTCCTCAAACGCTGGCTTGAGCAGATAGGGGTACTCGCCAACCCAAAGCCGGGCCTGGGGCACCCAAGCATCACTGATCCGGTCGATCCGCGAAAAATCCTTGCGCTCAGAGAGCACCAGACAGCGCAGGGTCATGCCCCGGCGCAGGGCTTTGTGGCCCTTCTCCAAAGGAAAACGCAGCTGGCCCAGATAGCCATCCTCATCTTCTAGTTCCAGGCACAACCAGGTCCGCCGGTTTTCCACCATCTCCAGGCGACCTTGGCGATCGGTGGTCTCTTGGCGACCCTCCAAGCGTTCACGGGTGAACAGATCAGCAATCTCGCCTTCAAACAGGGCTGCTGAGGGGTAGCGGCGGAGTTGGGCATTGCGGCTGCCGGCCTGCACGATCGGTCCCCAGAGCATGTAGAGGAGCATCACCAGCCCCACCACCAGCCAAATGCTGCTCCAGCGGCTGCCAAAGCCTCCCTGGGCGATCAACAGAGGAATCACTCCGCCAACGCTGGAGATCAGCAAGCGTTGCAAGAGCTGTTGGGGCGTGCCGGAGCACTTGTTGAACTGAGGGCCACTGGCCACAGCAGGAATCAAGCGCTGCAGTTCGCCTGGTTTGAGCGGAAGCAACATCGCTTACAGCAGGCGCTCCAAGCCGTACACCAGAGCGCCGAGCTGACGCACCTTGCGCACGGTCAGCAGCACGCCGGGCATGTAGGCCGCTCGATCAAAGGTGTCATGGCGCAGCACGTAGCGCTCGCCAGCCCCGCCGAATTGAACTTCCTGGTGAGCCACCAAACCGGGCAGGCGAATCGAATGCAGCCTGAGGCCACTGGGGCGCAGCCCCCCTCGGCTGCCCTCGAGGGTTTCGTGCTCCTCCACCTCTTGGGCATTGAACTGTTTGCCCAGCTCCTCCATCAGCTCGGCGGTTTTGATGCAGGTGCCGCTGGGGGCATCGGCTTTGCGGTTGTGGTGCAGCTCAACCAGCTCGACGTGGACTTCTGGTCCCAGGAGTTCCGCCTGCTGTCGCCCGACGCCGACTGGGGCAATTACATCGCCGGCCTGTACTACTCGCGTATGGACGCGGACCGTCAGTTCGACCGCTATGCGCCCGGGCTGGGTGTCACCGCCGGGCTGGACGCGCACAGCCTGTCGGACAACGTGGTCAGCTCCCTCTCTGCCTTCGGGCAGATGACATGGAATTTTGGCGAGCGCTCGCGTGTGACGCTGGGCGGGCGCTACCAGTACGAGGAGATCGAGTTCGACCTGACCGACATCGATTTCTACGGCGGCGGGCCGGATACGAACGCCTCCTACGATGACGACGACAGCGTGGCCATGGGCAGCCTCGCCTACCAGTACGACGTTTCCGA